>NZ_JAQIBL010000202.1 GCF_027859075.1 Oceanispirochaeta sp.
CTGTTACAACAACAGGTAAAGAGTTATTTGATGAATGGGATGAAACACAAAGCAAAACAGTAAACTGTGGAGCAGCATCGGAACCGGATGGCTGGGACAGTGACTGGGATGAGGGCTCCAATGACAACAGTGGTACAACCATCTTCTGGGGACAAATCAGATCATAACTGCCGGTAGAAAAAAAGAACCAAATAAGAAGAGCTGACCATTTCCAGGCCAACTCTTCTTATCCTTCAATACAATTTTTTATAGATCAGCGTCCTGCATTCCCATCAGCCAGTTGCATCTCAATGGCCCTGTCAGCCAGATCTTCGGGAATCAGCTTCCCGCTGGATTCGATATCAGAGGCTCCCCAGCTCTTTTTTTCCTTCAGGTATTCCACCATCAGGTCCCTCATCGCCAGCTGGGAAATATAGCCCGCAGATAATCATAGCCTAACAACCGAGGTTGTGATAATCTTTATCAACCAATGAGCATTCGCAATAAACTCCTCATCCTGACCTCTCTCTTGTTTTTTTCCCTGGCAACGATTACAGGACTCTCTCTGTGGAACTGGAAACGACTTCAGAGCCTCAACGAAACCATCCTCCAGGGACAGAGGCTCCAAACCCACTCCCGAAATGTCATGGGTCTGATGAAAGACATAATCTTTGACCTCTTCGCCCCCCATATGTACAGTCAGATCCGCTCCCTGACCTATGCGCCCCGCTCCATCGCCGCCTACAAAACATGGCTGGAAGCAGTAGATCAGTACCAGATGACTTTTATGGATTTTATTGATGACAGAGATCTGAATATCATGCAGGATGACGAACTTCAGGATCTGTATAAAACCGCCCTGACCCTGAATCAGAAAGCTCTGAACAAGCTGTATTACATGTCTGAGATCCTGGGTCGCCTTCAGAATCTGGAGGCAGGAGAAAAAGGCCTCTATGTGCTGATGCAGAAAGATGAGACCCTGATCCCCTTCTTTGATGAGTTCAGAGACACCTCCTTCTACTTTACCAATACCTTCGAGAGTTTTATGAACCACTTTTACAGATCCTTCAGGGAGCAGAGCAAACGCCAGGAAAGAGAACTCTACATCCTGTTCATCCTGACCAGCCTGTTGATGGGCGGGATCGCTCTGATCTACGCCCTGATCATCTCCAGGCAGATTGTTCAGAAAATAAACCTGGCAGGGACCGCCTTCAAGAATATATCCATGGGAGATTTCAGCACGACCTATCCGGTGGAGGACAATGATGAATTGTCCACACTTCTGAGCCGCATCAACTCCTTATCCTCTGATTTGAAAGGGAACATCAACAGCATCCTCAATCTTGCCAGGGATATGGGAGTTTCTCTGGAAGACGGAACCAGCCTTGAGAATCTTACCGATCTGATCACAGAGACTATTATTAAAGACACAAGTGCTGAAGTCGCCGCAATATACCTTTTTGACCCTCTTAAAAATCAGTTTAAACTGGAATCCTCCCGGGGAAGCCAGTCCAGTCTGGTCCCATCTCTGGAGGCAACAACGCCTCTGGGACTCAAGTTGAAGAGGGGAGAACCCCTTGTCTCTCCTCTGGATGAAATGGCATCTCTCAAGGAATCTCTGGTCCTTAATGAGCCCTACCCTCAGGATATCCTGGCACTTCCTCTGATCCATCGGGGCGAATGCCGCGGATTTATAGTGGCCCTTATCATGAGCGAAAAAACAATTTTCTCTGATCTGGGAATTACCAGAATGATCAATTTTTCCGAATATGTCTCCCTCACTCTTGATAATCATATGAAGTACCGGGAAGTCCTGGAAAAAAGGGAGGCTCAGTACTGGGCTCTCCAGTCTCAGGTACAGCCTCATTTTATCTATAATATCCTGAGCGGATTCATCGGACTGAATCGCATGGGCGACACCAAAAGACTGGAAACCGCCATTCTATCCCTGAGAGAGATGCTGCGGTATGTGACTGATCAGAATCACTGGACAACCATGGAGAAGGAATTCGAATTCCTCGGGCATTACTGTGATCTGCAGAAAATCAGGTTTTCACAGCGGCTCAATTACAAGCTGGATCTTCCGGAAGACCTGAACAAGATTCCCATACCCAGACTCCTTCTACAGCCTCTGGTGGAAAATTCTGTGATTCACGGCCTGGAACCTCAGGAAGCAGGAGGACGGCTGACCGTCAAGGCTGAAAGATATATACTATCGGGCCAGGGTCGTCTGGTCATTACCGTCTCTGATGACGGATGCGGTTACAACATGACCCTGATGGAGAAGAGAGAAAGTGTGGGGATGAGAAATGTTACCGAACGTCTGAAAATGGCTTTCCCAGGTTCCGAGTTCATCACCAGGAGCAGTCCCGGAGAGGGGACGACCATCACTATAACCATTCCGGAGCCGGAGGACGCGCTGCAGTGAGGATATTGATTGCCGATGACGAAGAGCTGGTCCGTTTCACCATCAAGGATATGATCTGTGAAACGAATCTGGTCATGACAGAGATTCATGAGGCGGCAAATGGAAGAGAATTGATTGAACAGTTCCGCCTGAATCCACCGGATCTTGTCCTGGCAGATATCCGGATGCCCGGATTATCAGGACTGGATGCCATGGAAGAATTAAAAGACGAAAAGGCTCATTGGGTCTTCCTAACGGGTCATGCAGATTTTGAGTATGCCCGCAAGGCCCTGCAGCTTGGTGCGGATAACTATCTTTTAAAACCCCCCTCTAAAGAAGAGCTTGAAAAAATTCTGACTCAGATTCAATTTCTTCTGGTAAAAAAGAGAAAAGAAGAGCAGCGACTGCTGGAACACAGCCTGAACCACATCATTTCAGGAACTTCAGCCTTTGAATATGAGCCGGAGCTGCAGCAGAATGGATTCTGGTCAGGTTATCTCATATATCTGGATAGTTCCCGGAACGAACAGGAATCTCTTGAAATCAGAAACAATGTATCCCGTCATCTCAGAGAGTATTTCTGCTCTACAGAATATGGGAGTACCAAGGCAGGAATTGTCTCACTGGAATCAGGCTGCCTCTTCCTCTGCCGCCTGGATAAAATAAGGCCTAAGGGTGAAAAGGAAATATCCTCTCTCCTTGCTTCTGTTCACTCCCAGGACAATAACTACCATATCATCGGAATTCCCGGGGATATAGATTTTGCAAGGTTTTCTCAAAACTGGGAATCGATAGAAAAGAAAGGATGGCAGCGATTCCTCTCGCCACCCGGGGCAGTCCTGCATATTCGGGACGATATGGCCGGACCAGTCGAAAGATTCTGCCGGAAACTGGAAGAATGGATCACCCTGAATACGGATGAGAGGGAAACAGTAATAACGGAAGATCTTGAAAGGGAATCGATCCCGGCAGAAGTATATGAAGGGGTCAGGCAAAACCTGAGAGCCCTGTTCCCCGACTCCGCGGGAGACACAATCGCCTCTATTCTCAGGACGATAGACCATAAGAAAAAGCCGGTGGCTCTCCAATCCCGCTCGGTTCTGGTAGACCAGGCTGTGCGTATTATTGAAGAACATTTCCAGGAAGAAATCGGAATTGCCCAGATAGCCTACCGCCTGGAGGTCACCCCCAACTACCTGAGCAGCCTCTTCAGAAAACACTCAGGAATTGCCTTTACAAAATATATAACTGATATAAGGATTGAGAGAGCCAGATCCCTCCTGAAAAACACCAATCTGAACATCAAGGAGATTGCTTCAAAAGTGGGTTACAGAAGCAGCCGCCATTTCTCGGTGGTGTTTCGTCAGGAGGAAGGGGTCAGCCCGTCAGAATATATAAGATCCTACAGGACATGAAAGATCATCCCTTGACAGCTCCGATGGTCAGACCGCTGATGAGAGCTCTGGAGAAGGTGATCACAACAATTAAGATTGGAATCACAGAGATGGTAACACCCAGATAGATAGCCCCGAAGTTAGCTTCATAGAGCCCTCTGATATTGGATATAACCACGGGCATAGTGAATTTATCAGCAGAATTCAGCAGTACCATAGGGTTAATCAGATCATTCCATTTATAGATAAAGGTAAAGATCGACATGGTTGCCACCGCCGGCATAGAAAGGGGCAGGATCAGCTTGTTAAAAATATAAAACTCACCCGCACCGTCAATCAGCCCCGCTTCAATCAGGGAGTCGGGGATACTTGATTCGATATAGGCGCGTATGAAAAACACCATACTGGCATTAGCGATATTCGGGAGAATCAGAGGAACATAACTATCAATGAGTCCCATCTTTACACAAAGATCGTAGTAGCCGATCAATCCCAGCTGCTGAGGGATCATCATGGTTCCCAGAACAATCCAGAACAGGACTTCTTTCCCCTTGAAATGAAACTTGGCGAAGCCGTAAGCAGTCAGAGCAGAGAAGAAAGCTGATAATAGTACCGCAGGAACCGCAATGATGACAGAACTAATAAAACCTCTCCATATATTCACCTTACCCTGAATGATCAGGTAGTTGGCCTTGAGCTGGTTTCCGGGAGTGAGATAGATTCCCTGGGAAATTTCTGTATTGCTCCGGGTCGAGTTGATGATCATAATATAAAAAGGGACAATGCAGATCAGTGCCAGCAAAATCAGAACAACATACATAAAGATGACCGACGCAGGTCTTTTTTTCTCAATCATACTGAACCTCCTAATCTCTTGGTTTGATAAATTTAAATGATATTGCCGAGAAGATGAGAATCATGACAAACAAAGCATAAGCCAGAGCAGAGGCATAACCGAGATTGAAGTTTTTAAACCCCTGGTTATAGAGATACAACACCATGGTAGTCAGTGCATTATCAGGACCGCCGCGTCCATTTGTTAATACCCTGGGGATATCAAAAATCTGAAGTCCGCCGATCAGTGATGTCACCATGACATAGAGCATTGTTGGTTTTAACAGGGGCAGAGTGACTTTATAAAAAGTCTGAAATTTACTGGCCCCGTCAATATGGGCCGCTTCATACAGTTCATCCGAGATGGCACTCAAACCTGCCATAAATATAATCATAGTATAGCCGAACCACTGCCACCACTGAATCAGGGAGACTGCAATACGTGTTGCCATCTTGTCCTGAAGCCACTCATAGGGTTCAGAAAAAATGCCGATTCTGATCAACGCATGATTCAAAGCCCCGAAACGCCAATCCAGCATCACTGCAAAAAGAACACCTATTGAAGCAGCCGTCACCAGATTTGGCAGAAAATAGACGGTCCGGAATGTCTGCCGCCCTTTTATATTTGTATTTGTCAGAATGACAGCCAGAGCCAGAGCCACAACAATCTGAGGTATGTAGTTCATGAGCCAGATAAACCATGTATTGCCGATGGCTGTATAAAAAAGGGGATTGGTTAATAAACGCGCATAATTCCCGAACCCCACAAACTCACTCTTAACCAAATTAACAGGTTTGAAAAAACTTAAAAAAAACGTATAGATAATCGGGTAAATCTGAAAGGTCAGCATAGCCAGAAAGTAGGGAAGGATAAAGAGATAACCTTTATTATCACGGTTCTTAAACAGATTCCGGGTCACTTGAGACTCCTTGAGGAAATGTGTTTTACAATCTTATTCTAGCAGTCTGTCGGACTTAATCATTATTGTTCTATTTTTGATCTTTTTCATCTCTTCTTCGTCACTCAATTGTCAAATATGCTCGATATTCTCCTCATTCGTTCCTAAAATAGAAGAAAAATTTCTAAAAATAGTTTCAAAAGCACTAAGTCCGACAGACTGCTAGGGAAGAAATACGGTTCCTTTTGCAGATCCGTTAAGCAGATTGCTGATAAGATTCTTTTTTTTACCATTGGCCAGGATCATTGGAATTCCATATTCATTGACTCTCATGGCGGCTTCTATTTTGGTAGAAATACCCCCGGTACCGAAGCTCCCCTTTTTTCCAATCTCAATTTTTCCAATCAGGTTTGCTGAATCATCCACGACTTCGAGGAGATTGGCATCCGATGATGAGACAGGATCCTTGTCGTAAACACCGTCAATGTCACTCATGATGAGGAGCAGATCTGCATTCCAGAGATTCGCTGTCAGAGCAGCCAGATTATCATTATCACCGATCTTGATTTCATCAACACTGACCGAATCATTTTCGTTGATGATGGGAATAACCCCCTCGTCCAGGAGTGTAAAAAGTGTGTTTCTGATATTCAAAGTTCTGTTGGGATCATTAAAATCTTCTTTTGTCAGAAGAATCTGACCAATAACAAATCCGTACTCTTTAAATTCTTTTCTATAGGAATCCATCAATTCAACCTGACCAATGGAGCACAAAGCCTGTTTATAATGAAGATCTTCTTTTCTATTCCATTTCCCCAGGGTGGAAACACCGGCTATCCGGGCCCCGGAAGAGACTATAATAACCTGACAACCCTGAGTCCTGAGTGTATTGATCTGTCCAGCCAGGTCCTTAAAGAAATCACGGTTTAATGTTCCGTCTTCCCGGGAAAGGGTATTACTGCCGATTTTTACAACGACTTTTCTGCTATTTTTGAGTACATCCTGGAGCATTAAACTCTCCTCTATTTTTTATGAAACTATCATAACAGATAAGGACCTGTCTACTGATTAAAGCTGATTCAGCTTGCCACGGAGTGGTTCAAAACTTATAATGATGAAACAATGAAAAAACGAATAGATTCCCTACTTCCTGAGGCTCTAATAATACAAGATCAACTGATAGAATGGCGGCGTCATTTCCATCAGCATCCTGAAACTGGATTGGAAGTCGCTGAAACGGCTTCATATATCAGAAAGATTCTGAAGAATCTTGATATTCCAATTCTTGAAAACACACCCGGGCATACGGTCATCGGAATGCTGAAGGGTTTAGATTCTCAGAACCCCCTTGGATTGAGAGCCGACATGGATGCTTTGGAAATACCTGAAAATACAGGTCTGCCCTATGCCTCCCTCAGAGAGAACACCATGCATGCCTGTGGACATGATGCCCATATGGCCATGCTTCTCGGTGCAGCGGTCCTCCTGGCGCAGTGGGGGGGCGATCTGCCCCAGGATACTTATTTTATTTTCCAACCCGGAGAAGAAGATCCCGGCGGGGCTCTTCCTATCATGAACTCTGGAGTCCTCAAACCCCTGAAGGGAATATTCGGAATACACATGGATCCAATTCAACCCTGCGGAACGGGGGGCATCAATAGTGATAAGGCCATGGCATCTACCGATTGCTTTCATATTGAACTCACTGGAATAGGAGGGCATGCCGCTCTCCCTCATCAGTCAGTGGACCCCATCGCCATAGCTGCCCAGGTCATCAATTCTCTCCAGTTTATCGTCAGCCGTCTTCTTGACCCTGTAGAGCCAGCGGTGCTGACTCTCGGCAGCATTAAGGGAGGATACAGGCCGAATGTGATCCCCGACTCGGTATCCATCTCCGGGACCTTCAGAACATTCTCGGAATCCATCCGGAAACAGATTCAGGAAGAGATCAGAAAAACACTGGAAATGTACTGCACCCGGTATGGAGCCACATTCTCTCTGGATATAATACCCGGCTATCCACCAGTTATTAATACTCCCGAAATGTGCGATTTTGTTCTTGAAACTTCCGCTTATGCAGGAACAGCCCTGGAGATACGGGAATTGGAGAAACCCAGAATGGCCGGTGAGGACTTCAGCTACTATCTCCAGGAGATTCCGGGGGCCTTCTATTGGTTAGGCTGCAGAAATGAAGAGACCCTCTGTTCGTTTCCCCTTCACCACTCACGTTTCAATCTGGATGAAAACGCTCTTCCTTTGGGGACTGCCATGCACTGCCTGTGTGCTCTGAACTTCCCCCGGGCCCTCACTCGTTTGGCGGTTTCCCATGAATAAAGTCCAATCCTTCTTTTCTGAGATTCAAGGCAGAATCTCTTTGATGGAAAAAACGGTTCTCTTTATAGGCGGCTTCAATCAGGATATTCAGACGGTACCATCATTCAGGGCTGTTCAGGGAGACTCCGTTCCGGGGCATATCAGCATCACAACAGGAGGAGTTGCCAGAAACATAGCCGAGAACTGCAGCCGCCTCGGTTTAAACAGCTCTTTGTTCAGCCTCTATGGAGATGACAGTTCCGGTGCAGTCATCCTGAAGGAGACTGCCAAGTCGGGAGTGAACACGGAACATTGCCTTTGTATTGAAGGAGAGCAAAGCTGCCGCTATTCTGCCTTCATCGATGAAAAAGGGGAAATGCTCTACGGAGTCAATGAAATGTCACTGATGAATAAAATGACTCCTGCCCTGATGGAATCAAAAAAAGAGATTCTTGAACATTCTGACGTTCTGGTTCTTGACGCCAATCTTCCTGAAGAAACACTAGGGTATTTGAATCGTTTATATTCAGGGAAAACATTATTTATCGATCCTGTTTCGGCGGCCAAAATCGGAAAATTAAAAGGGAATATGGGTTCTTCCTGTGTCATCAAACCCAATGTCATTGAGGCCGAAAAATATGCTGGTCTGAGGATTCTGGTAGAAGATGACTATTACAGGGCCATGAATGCCTTCCTGTCAGATGGTATATCACAGGTCTATCTATCAGCTGGTTCTCAGGGAATTTATTATTCAGATGGACAGAACAAAGGAAAAATGGGAGCGGTTCCCCTTCGAATCAATTCTGTTACCGGGGCAGGAGATGCAGCTTCGGCGGCCCTTGTTCTCTCTGTGATATTAAAGCTGAATATGATAGAATCTGCCTTCCTGGCAAATTTGGCTGCCGGTTCTTCTCTGCTCTGTTCCCAGTCGATCAACAGTGAATTATCTCTTTCCTATCTATTAAATCTCTGTAAGGAGTATCAATATGAATCAAAGCTATCTTGATGTAAAAGAAGAAGTGGCTCAGGCCATTGCGGAAGGAAAACCGGTTCTGGCTTTGGAGTCGACCATCATTTCCCATGGGATGCCCTACCCCGCAAATGTAGAGACCGCCTTGAAGGTCGAAGAAATCGTCCGCCAGGCAGGTGTTATTCCTGCGACTATCGCTATCATAGGCGGCCGATTAAAGGCTGGACTATCAGTGGATGAAATTGAGTATTTTGGGTTAAAAGGAACAGCAATTCCCAAGGCCAGCCGAAGGGATCTGCCTTACCTGGTCTCGACCGGCTCGGATGGAGCAACCACAGTGGCCTCGACCATGATCATAGCTGCCCTGGCCAATATACCCATATTTGCTACCGGAGGGATCGGCGGTGTCCATAGAGGAGCAGAAACCAGTTTTGATATTTCTGCAGATTTGCAGGAACTGGCTCATACAAAGGTTGCTGTAATCTGTGCCGGCGCTAAATCGATTCTGGATATCCCTTTGACTTTGGAATATCTGGAAACCCAGGGAGTTCCTGTCCTGGGTTACAGAACAGAAGAGTTACCGGCCTTTTATACACAAAGGAGCGGGTACAAGGTAGACTATGCCATGGAATCGGCGGAATCTATTGCTTCTTTAATGAAGGCCAAATGGAATATGGGACTACAGGGCGGGATTGTTATAGCGAATCCGATCCCTAAGGAGTATTCCATGAATCCCGAAGTCATCAATAATGTGATTGAGAAAGCCCTGAAAGATATGGCAAGTCTGGGAATCAAGGGAAAGAAATCAACCCCCTATCTTCTCTCCAGGATTGCTGAGCTTTCGGAAGGTAGCAGCCTGCACAGCAACGTTGAACTTGTCTTCAATAATGTGAGACTGGCTTCTGAGATCAGCCAATGCTATTACTCAACTCCCTGAAAAATCCTCTGTTGACTTCAAGAGCTAAAAAAAGGCTGAATTCCTCTTCAATGAGGATTCAGCCCTGTAAAGTTATTTTTTTTTAATCAGGAAGCAGCGCGATCAATCAAATCTGACATCATAAACTGCAGAAAACTCTGGACCACTTCGGGTGAATTTTTCTTTTCAGTCTGCAGAATTGTTCTCAAACCATGCAGTATGGCTGATGCCACCGGTGCAGCCAGGCTGCCCTGTTTGTTGTTCTCTTCAAGAACATCTTTAATTGTTGACTGAAGAAGTGCATAAACGTTGTCCAGTGCTTTCTCATACTTGGATCCGGCAGATCCTGCTGAGAGAATAAGCCATTCTATTCTATACTCTTTTTGAAATTCCTGAAGACTATTCAACAGCCATGTAATCTTGTCATCTTCAACAAGGAGAATATCTTTCTTCAGATTCATAAGGGTTTTGAACAATGGATCGATTATAGATCCAAATAAATCTTCCTTATTTTTATAGTAGCGGTATAGATTCCCGACAGTCATTCCAGCAGAAGATGCAATGGCTCTCATTGATGCCTTTTCAAAGCTTTTTTTACGAAATTCTTTTCTTGCAGAAGTGACAATCCTCTGTCTTACTGATTCTTTTAATACTTGCATATATTGCCTCCCAAATAATTCTCATATTTTAAATTTATAATAAACTTTTTCTTTTATATTGGCAAATAGTGAACAAAGTCACTGCCACACACATTGTTCACACAATTATCATAGGCCATACAAATATGGCCATATTTGTCATATTTAAAGTTAAAAAAATGAATATAAATCCATTTTCAACACAGAATGAGTTCATTTTTGA
>NZ_JAQIBL010000203.1 GCF_027859075.1 Oceanispirochaeta sp.
TCCCCATTAGTATCGGAAAGGAGGAATATATAATTTTCATATCAGAATTGGCGGCCATTCCCTCTGAACTGATGGGTGAGAAAGTCATGAATGCGGCAGTCCTGAGACAAGAATTTACAACAGCCATTGATTTGCTGTTTACCGGATTTTAGAGCAGCCCGTCATTTTCATCCTACCCCACATTCCAGAACAAACTGCTGTCACCGTAGCGCCTATACTGCCCGGCTTCTTCCAGATCTTCCTGCTCAATATATTCATGCCCCGCCAGATCGGCTATGGTACGGGACACTTTGAGTACTGAATGACAGGCCCGGGAGGAAAAACCAATCTTTCTTGCCATCAAGGCGAAATAGTCCTGAAGCTCGGGGCTCAGGACGCAGTACTCTTCGATCATAGCTACTTTGAGAGATCTATTCCTGTGAATACCTGTCCCCTCATAACGTACGTTCTGTCTTTCCACTGCCTCATCTATTTTCAGTCTGAGATCAGCCGAAGTCTCATCGCTCTCTGAGAGAAGAACTTCTGGTGTCACTGCTTCAACGGGGACTCTGATATCTATCCAATCCATCAAAGCCCCGCCAATTTTCTTCCAGTAACGGTTAATCTCAAGCTCTGTACAGATACAGATAGAATCTCCCCGGCCCATATTTCCACAGGGACAGGGATTGGCGGCCATAACAAGTTGAAAATCAGAAGGAAACCAGTAGGATTTACCGGCACGAAACAGGGTCACTCTTCCATTTTCAAGGGGCGCTCTCAGGCTCTGAAGAATACGCCCCTGAAACTCGGGAGTCTCGTCCAGAAAGAGCACTCCACCATGGGCTAATGATATTTCACCGGGAGTCAGGTTAATTCCCCCGCCGATAAAACCTTCCAGAGGAATCGAATGATGGGGTGAACGGAAAGGCTGCTGCCGTAAAATACCACCACCAGACCCTAGCCGTCCTGCCTGAGACCATATTCGGGAAACCTCAAAGGAACATTCATCTTCCATCTCCGGAAGCAACCCTTCAAGCATGGTGGCCGCCAAAGTTTTGCCCGATCCGGGAGGACCAAAAAGGAGCATATGATGTCCTCCTGCAGCCGCAACCATGAGAGCACGTTTGAGAGAAGCCTGCCCTTTGAGATCCTTAATATCAGGGCTGACGGATTCGGACCTGTTCTGCTTCATTTTCACATGAAGAGTGGGAGGACGGGGTATGGTATCCATGGAAAGAAGTTCATTTAATTCTATTAGATGCGCCAGTGGGATGACATCAATCGCTCCGGCAGAAAAAGCTTCTCCGCAATTGTCAGGAGGGAGGATAAATTTTCGAATTCCACACTTTAAGGCTTCTGAAACGGCAGAAAGAGTCCCCTTTACCGGGCGCAGACTACCAGAAAGTTCCAGCTCTCCCAGAATCAGACATTTTTCATCATTAGTATTTTTTTGATTTGAACCGGAAGGAATCTGACCGGAAACGAGGAGGACTGCCACGGCCAGAGACAAATCAAAAGAAGCACCCTCCTTCCGAATATCCGCAGGAGTCCTATTGATCAGGATTCTACCGCTCGGGAATTGAAAGCCCGACTGCTCTATGGCCACCCTTATCCGCTCACGGGCTTCACGGACGGCTCCGTCGGGGAGTCCCACAATATCAACAGCGGGAATACCCCGCCTGATAGAAACTTCGACCCGGATTAAAAAACCCTCAAAACCTGCTGCTGCAAAACTGAATATCTGCATCTAGTCCCCCACAGCACTTATTACGGCCGGGGTGGATAAAATGCTTCAAACTATTAGAATTTCAGCCGTTCTTTTTCTACAAGACTATCGCAGAGCTCATTGTACTTGTCTCCGGAATGACCCTTCACCCAATTCCAGGACAGTTCAAATTGATCACACAACTCTTTCATTTGTATCCACAGCTCTTTGTTCTTAACGGGTTTTTTGGCCGCTGTTTTCCAGCCGTTCCGAATCCATCCGTGAATCCACACAGTCAAGCCGTTTTTCACATACTGTGAGTCCGTATAGATCTGTGCTTTCAGAGGTAAGCCCATTTCCTTGATTCTTTCCAGGGCCGTTATGACCGCAGTCATTTCCATTCTGTTATTGGTTGTTTCAGCATCTCCACCGGAAAAATGATGTTCTACACCGCCTGTCAGGAGGACACAGGCCCAGCCTCCAGGTCCGGGATTTCCGGTACAGCCGCCATCTGTATAAATTGTAATTGATTCTTCAGTATTCATGGACGAAAGAATACAATTTATTTATCTTCCGGGATAGGGAAAAGAGACATTTCCTGATAGCATATCTAAAAATTACCGGAGGGACCTGATGAATGTAAAAAAGTTACTGGAAGAATACAGTCTGGAAATTGATGATGTTAGATGGTACCTCTCACTGACTCTCACTGAGCGGATTCAGTCCATGCTTGAGCAAGAGGAAGACCTTACACGGTTTATCTGGTCTGCAGAATTGAGTGATGAGCTTTACAATATGGAAGAACACTACCTGACCAGACTTCAGGACCAGGTCAACGAAAAGACTCTGGATGAAAGCCATCTGCGGGAGATCCTTTCAGATATGGAAACAGCCCGGAGACGAAGACTTGGATTCTGATCCGGGCTGCACTTTATATTCAGGAAGCAGGCATCATAGCCATGATATCTTTTTCAATGGCTTTTATTTTAGATGAAACCTGTTTTTTGGCCTCCGTCAATTCCAGGCCCTTTTCCCCGCAAATGGAGGCATAAAATTTAATCTTGGGTTCGGTTCCCGAAGGTCTGGCAGTGATCAGACTACCATCTTCCAGCAGAAACTGGAGGACGTTGGAAGCCGGCAGATCAATATCTGTGTCTAATTCTGAAGTCACCAGGTTACGGGTGGTTCCTTCCTGATAGTCCTTGAAAGCTGTCACCGTCACTCCGCCCAGGGTGGATGGAGGTGTGGATCTGAGTTTAGTCATCAGGGAAGCCATGACATCCTGCCCGGACTGCCCCTTGAAATACTGGGAAATCAGAGATTCTTCGTAATAGCCGAAGCGTCTATAGATATCATTCAGATGATCCAGGACTGTCCGTCCCTGAGCCACATTCCACAATGCCATTTCGGCGCTCATGGTGGCCGCAGACACAGCATCTTTATCTCTCACTTCATTTTCGACAAGAAAACCATAGCTCTCTTCACCGCCAAAGACATAATTATGTGAGCCAGATTCTTCGAATTCTCTCATTTTTTCACCGATGAATTTGAAGCCGGTCAACACCTTGAAAGTCGCAGCTCCATAGGATTCGGCAATTTTAATCTGAAGATCCGTTGTCACAATTGTGTTGATAAAAGCAGGATGGGGAGGCAGGGTTCCTAATTCTGTTCGGGAGAAAAAGATATAATCCGTAAGAAGGGCACCCAGCTGATTTCCTGTAATCAGAGTATAACCGTCCCCATCGGGTACGGCGATACCAAGACGGTCTGCATCAGGATCTGTACCCATAACCAGGTCGGCCTTTTCTCTCACGGCATAATCCAGGGCCATCTGCATGGCAGATGTGATTTCCGGATTTGGGAAAGCGACTGTGGGGAACGCACCATCAGGCTCCCGCTGCTCCTTGACGGTGATCACCTGGATTCCCATTTTTGTAAGGGCCGTTTCAACAGGAATGGTACCGCATCCGTGAAGAGGGGTATAAACGACTTTGAGATCCTTCCCTTTTTCTTTCACCATTTCCGGTCTGAGAGACTGGGCGATAACCATATTCAGATAGGGAATATCCACGGATTCATCGATCATAAAGAGCTGCTTTCTTTCTATGGCTTCATCCCGGGATAGAACATTGATTTCTTCACTGACCGCCCGAACCTCTGTGATGATGCCGGTATCATGAGGAGATGTGATCTGAGCTCCATCTTCCCAGTACACCTTATACCCATTGTATTCAGCAGGATTATGACTCGCAGTGACCATGACTCCGGAACAGCAATTCAATTGACGAACCGCATAGGAGAGTTCAGGAGTAGGTCTCAAAGATGTAAACAGATGGGCTTCGATCCCGTTTCCTGCAAAAACCAGAGCGGCCTGTTCTGCAAAAAGATCAGAGAAATGGCGGGAATCATAAGCAAGAGCCACACGCCTTTTATCCCGGGGTGCATATTTTAAGATATAATTTGCCAGACCCTGAGTAGCTTTTCTGACGGTGTAAGGATTGATTCGGTTCAGACCGCCTCCAATAACCCCCCTGAGACCTCCAGTACCGAAAGAAAGGTCCGTATAAAAACGATCGTTCAGTTCCTCCCAGTTCTCTTCAGCTAATAGAGTCTCTACCTGTTTGCTGAAATGAAGATTATTCTCTTTTTGTAAATAATCCTTTGCCTTGGCAATCAGTTTATCCCGTTCCATTCTAATCCCCTCAGATTTCACATTTTTGATATTTTAAGTTTATATGATCCAGCAGCCGATTTCATCTGCCCTTTCAACATAAGCGAGTTTTTTATACTTATTCAGCTGTTTTCTGCTGCGGTACCCCCACAAAACAGCCAGAGCCTTCATATTTCCAGACATTGCTGTTTCCATGTCGACGTCAGAGTCTCCGACATATAGAATCTCGTCGGATGAAAACCCTGACTGCCTGATGATTTCGGCCGCAGATCGGGCATCGGGTTTTAAGGAAAGACCGGGACGGGCACCAAAAACAGCTTCAAATGTCCCCCCAGGAAATACTGCATCGATAATGAAATTGGCTGTGATTTGATCCTTATTGGTATATACAAAAAGGGAAAGTCCCTTGTCCTTCAATAGTTTCAAAAGAGTGAGTATGCCCTCATAAACTTCCGTTTGCGAGCAGGGATCTGCTCTGTAATACTCAACGAGCCGGGACGTAGCCTTGTTCATCTCTTCCGTGTCCAAATTATGCATTGTCATCTCAAGGGTCTTTGCTAAACCCCAGCCTACCCTGCTGCGGAAAGATTCAACCTCTTGAGGGGGCAGATTATAATCGATGAGAACCCGGTTAACTGCCGAAGCAATATCCTTCATGGAATCAACGAGGGTTCCATCCAGATCAAAGATTACGGCTTTAAAGGAGACCTTATTCATGAGGTCAGCATAGTCGAAGAACCCTTGTTTTGCAACGCATATACATAGGCTTTGTCAAAGCCCTGATTCACTATAATATAGGCGTATGGCTAACATTTTATTTCTTGAACCCTTCTATGCCGGATCTCATCAGTACTTTGCAGACGGTTTTATCCGCCATACAAAACACAATGTACAACTCCTCACTCTACCCGGACGGTTCTGGAAATGGCGCATGGAATCGGCTGGTATGGAATTTGCCAGGATGATCAATAACAGGAAAAAACCCGATTTGGTCATGGCAACAAATCTGATGGATTTAGCACAATGGAAGGTATATTCAGGCTGGGGAGAGATTCCTCACATCCTTTATGTTCATGAAAATCAGCTGGATTACCCCCTCAATGAGGGAGAAAAGAGGGATTTTCATTACGTTTGGAAGGATTATTCTAATTTCCTTATAGGGGACAAACTGATTTTCAACTCACAATACAACCTGGATAGTTTCTGTCATAAATTTAAAAGATTCAGTCGAAGCCTCCCTGATTGCAATCCAATTGATCCTGAAAATATAATAAGGAATAAATCGGTCATAATCTCCCCTGGTTGCTCTATCATTGAGAGGAATGACCTCCAGAACTTGAAAATGAAAAAGAATGAATCCCCACTCTTTTTATGGAATCATCGCTGGGAGCATGATAAAAATCCTGAAGATTTCTTCTCATTGTTGAAAAAACTGAAAAATAAAACTATCCCCTTCAGGTTGGCCCTATTGGGAGAATCCTTCAAAGACAGTCCCTCCTGCTTTCATGAGGCAAAGTCTCTGTTTAAAGAAGAAATCGTTCATTATGGATTCGTCCAAAGCCGGAAAGATTATGAGATGTGGTTAAAAAAAGCGGATTTTGTTGTGACTACGGCTCGGCAGGAGAATTTTGGAATTTCAATGGTAGAAGCCATGAGTGCCGGGGTACTTCCTCTCATGCCGGATCGTTTGGCCTATCCGGAAGTTCTCCCCCGTGAATTTCATAAGGATTGTCTTTATACCCATGAGGAAGACCTGTTTGAAAAGCTGTGTCTTCTTATGGATCATCCCGATTTGAACCTCTTAAGGGAAAAATTGATACTGAAGATGGTCCGCTACGGCTGGGAAGAAATAATACTGGAATTGAATGCACTTATTGATGAAACTCTTGAAATCTCGGGACTAAAATAGTTTTTCAGCAAACTTATACAACTGACGGGGTGTTTCATAGAGGAATCCTCTATCATCAAGGATCAAAAGGTCATGATCACCCTTAACCTGGAGAACAGGATAGACCTTTCCACTTGAGACATGAATTCGGGCCTCCAGAAATGGATCAATCATTCCTGGAAAAGAGGGTGATTTCTCTCTGACAGTACAATTGTCATCAAAATCATCCCGGAGTTCTACATAAAATAATGGGTTTATATCTTCCATATAACCTAAATTATCGACATTTTATTTTAAATGAACAGTCTTAAATCTAAACGTAATCTTCTAGATCTTTAATTGTTTTGAAATTTCTCATTTTTGCAATGGCCATTTCCTGAATCTGACGGACCCGCTCCCTGGTGATACCCAGAACTTTTCCCGTTTCTTCAAGGGTCAGGGGGTTCTTACCATTCAAACCGAACCGCAGTTGAATAATTTTCATTTCTCTTTCACTGAGTTGTTTCAACACATCATTAATTGTTTCCTGAAGGGAAAGGTTGAAAACCATTTCGATGGGTTCCTGATTATGTTCATCCTTAATCAAATCACTGAGACGGGTCATGTGATCCTGATCGACAGTCGTATCCAATGATGCAGTTTCCTGAGATAAAGACATGATCTCCTTAATCTTTTCCACGGGAAGGTTCATGTATTCAGCCATTTCCTCGGGAAGAGGATCTCTTCCCAGGTCCTGAGTCAACTGTTTGGAAACGAGATAGCTCTTTTTTATGGTATTCAGCATATGGATTGGAATCCGGATGATTCTTGATTTATCTGCCAGAGATTTAATGATCGCCTGCCTGATCCACCAGGTACCATATGTAGAAAAACGGCATCCCTTTGTATAATCAAAGCGATCAACAGCTTCTATGAGACCAATATTCCCTTCATCTATCAAATCCAGTAAGGACATTCCCCGGTGCTGATATTTTTTAGCGATGGACACAACCAGCCTCAGGTTGGACTGAATCATTCTGTTCTTCAGTAACTTCATCTGATCTTCAAACAATCGTTTCTGAACCAGAAAATCCTCTTGTGAGATATTCTCTGCTTCAATCTCCATATCCAGCTCATCCAGCTGAATCCCCAATTTTTCCAGCCGGATTCCGATATCCTGCTCCTCACCGATAGTCAGCAGGTTATATCTGGATATTTGTTTGAGATACAAAGCCAAGGGGTCAGTTTCGTTATTGATAGAGTCTATTGATTTTTCATTGATTTTTCGCATAATACCACCGGGTTAATAGTTTATCCCCGGGGTGCTGACACGACACTCACAGGGATTCCGTCTTTAAAAACGGAAAAATACATACTTACAGTTCTTGTTGCCAGCCCGGAATGCCCCAGTCTACCAATACGTGAGCCTGCCTGAACATACTCACCAACATTTACAAAGACATCTTCATTTCCACCGTAGAGATATATATAGCCCTCTACATCAATCAATACGACCTGCCCAAATCCTCTGTAGGGCCCCGTCCAGACAACATTCCCCGATGCGATAGACCGGACAAGAGAAGCCTCGGAGGCCTCAATTTTGACTCCTCGGAGTTTTCCCGTCAATGACTGTTTTATTCCCTCAACCGGCCAGACAAGCTTGTCGGAATAGGAGGTAGAAACATGAGATACACTATTTTCTACGACAGGAGAACTCCCTGATTGAATTGATTCTTCTGAACCAGAAGAGACAATCAGCGATTCTCCGGGTCTGAGAAGACCATTACCGCTAAAATCATTGAGTTCCATCAGTTCGTTCACCGATAATCCGTAATTCCGGGCTATTCGATAAAAGGTATCACCTTTCTGAACAATATACTGATTTGTCTTCGAATTGTCATTCGAATTCAGGGAATTCATCACGGGTATGATCAAATGACTACCAACAGACAGATTCTCAGGTGAATTGATGTTATTGGCAATCATAATCTCGGTCACTGAAACACCATATCTCCTGGATAGGCTATAAAGGGTTTCTCCCTGAAGCAGTGTATGACTGAGAGGTTGAGCCTGGATTGTGAGTGAAATAAACAGCAAAATTGATATGGTGATTATCCGAGTTCTATATTTCTGCATACTTTCAATTTCGGCTATATGGCGGAGGAACTGTACAATCTTTGTGAAAGAAAAATCTTCAGCTCTCGAAAGTTTGTCTACGAATACAAGGAAACGTGAAATAGGGGTGAGACCCTTAGGCCTATACCACTTAATCATCCAGGGCACCCTTCGGCCTTCTACAGAAAATACACCAGGGCAATGTTATTGCCCTGGTAGGACATGAATACTTCGAACCGGAGGTTCAAATTCTCATCAAAGATTCTTAGGATTTGCCTTACGTTCTCCACATTTATCCATCTACTGAAGTATTGTTATACTTCAGTGTTTTATTTCTAAAGGCCTAAGGGCCTACCGGCTCCCTACTGGCCCTCTTCCATTGCTAAAATGCCATCCTTGGCATTTTGCTTCTCCAGGTATTCGAAGCCGCAACTCCAGTTCAAATCCTCTCAGCAATCAAGGGATTATCCTGAGTAATGTCTGTAAATATTATTGAAGAAATATTTGCTTAGGAGAAAAAAGAGTCGGGCTGAGACCCTTAGGCCTATACCACTTAATCATCCAGGGCACCCTTCGGCCTTCTACAGAAAATACACCAGGGCAATGTTATTGCCC
>NZ_JAQIBL010000204.1 GCF_027859075.1 Oceanispirochaeta sp.
ATAAGCCGCCCATGTTTTACCGGTCCCAAAGCCTCCCCAAATAATTGAACAGATGGCCTCTTTCATGTTTTCCTGAACCGGGCCGACTTCCCGAAACCTGATAGGGATCTGAGCAAGAGCGTTGTCAGTTCTTCTTTTCAATGAATCCTGATAATTTCTTTCTTGAACTTCATCCCATGATTCAGGTTGATCATCTCTTTTTTGTTCTGCCATATTGATTATTACTTTTAGTATTTCATCTTTTTCAGAATTCAAAATTAACCTCCCCTTTGAAATTGTCCTGTTTTGCCTCTTTCTGGAAATTGTTTCTCTCCCAGGTTCTGACAGATGATTTCCAGTCTTTCATTTTGCTCTTTCCAACTACCCAGCCTTTAGACTCATAGTGATCAAAGAACTGTTCTGGATTGACAGTATTTTTTCTCTCTTTGCAATAGTCTGAAATTTGCTGAACTGTTGGTTTTTTAAATACTTTATTTTTACCATCATTATTATTCTCTTCTTCTTGTAAAGATGTATATGAAGGTGAAGGTGAAGGTGAAGAGCTTTTCTGTGGGTTACCCTTTGGGTTATCTGTGGGTTTACCCTCAATTAACCTATGGGTTATCTGTGGGTTCTTTGGTCTTCCCCCTTTTTTGCCATTTTCCCTTGCTGATTCCCTTCTTGAATTAGCGTTTTCAAGCTCTCTATCTATCCTGTTATGGATGTATTTTTCACCATCATTTATGAAGAATTCATCAAGTATATTCTGTGCTTTTTCCTTTGTAATTCTTGCTATATTTGCTATTCTTTCAACGTCATTCCCTAAACTTCCTTTTTTCCAGTAATGCATCATCATAAGCAAATATGCTCCGTTCTCTTCTGCTGATAAATGGAGAGTATCAGCAAGATAGTCATTCACATACAAAGGCATCCAAATATCTGTTTTCATGACTACCTCAGTAATTTTATTTTCTCTGCCTGATCGTCTGGAATTTCCCTGTATCCTCTCTCCCAGTTGGTTATAGTTCCTTGTGACATTCCGAGCTTTAGAGCAAGCTGCCACTGACTCAACCCGGAGCCTTTCCTTATTTTCCTTAACTCTTCAGCCGTCATAATTACCCCTCTATATAGTACTACTACTAATAATAAATATAGTCAATATTTCAACCATGGCTGTTGAATATTTTAGAAATCCAATACTGATTGTTTGTCAGTTTCTCTCTTTACGTCCTGAAGGTTCATAATTGCCTGTTTGAAATATGACTCTTTCAGCTCAACGCCTATTCCTTTTCTGCCGTTAATGACTGCCCCGTAAACCTCGGATCCAACTCCCATAAAAGGCGTAAAAACTACCTCATCTTTGTTCGAGTATAATTCTACCAATCTCTCGATAACGTCCAACTGAAGAGGATGCACGTGCTTCTCATCGTCTGGGTCCTTGCTGTCTTTGAATGGTAAAACATTGTCAATTCTGATATCATCCCAAATACTTGAGGCGTACCGCTGCCAGATGTAATGACTCAATTTATTTGACTTAGGATCTGCCTTGTCATAAAACTTTTTATTCAGATATTCCCACATTTCAACCTCATTAAAATTCGATTCATTTGCATTATTAAAAGCTCTCAGAATATTAGGCAGTATTGGTATTTCTCCGTGATATTCTTTTAATCCGTTAGGATGAACAACAGGAACCTTGTTTTCTCCTTTCTTTGAGAATATTAGGACATAATCCGGCATAGCTGTAAAGCATTTTGTAGAATCTTCTACGATCATCTTGTGCATTAAGCTCTGGACCATAGTTCTCATCCTGACCTTTAACGGCTCTTTCCATATCGTGATTCTGTTTTTATACTGAAATCCATATTTCTTGTGAAGTTCTATAATCTCATGAGGAAGATCCCAGAGGTCATGAGTGACAACGCTGCCCAAAACATCCTGACAATGTACTGCCGTTATTCGTCCAGGCTTTGTTACCCTGGCAATCTCTTTTATCAAATACTCATACTGATCAAGAAATCCCTCTTTTGTTACATTGTTTGAAAAGTCATTCTCTGATGATGAGTATTTATACAAACCTGCGAAGGGTGGCGAGTAAACGGATAGGTCAATTGAATCGTCTCCCATTTCTGATATTACATTCATGCAGTCATCGTTATAAAGAGCGTAATTGTCTTTTATTATATTTTCCATTAGTTCCATCCTTATATAAAATTAGGCATTCTAATATTGCCACTTTTCAATTTAATTTTAGGTTCAACAAACCCATGCAAATTCTCATTCAATCGTTTCTGAAGTTCAATAGATTTCTGCGTTTTCATCTCCAATGTTTCAAGTACTCTTTTCTGACCATCAGAATATACCAAATCAACAGTAACCGGATTCAATTGCCCAAACCTCCAAAACCTCCTTATCGCCTGGTAAAATTGTTCATAGCTCCAAGTTGGAAACAATACAGTATGATTGCAATGCTGCCAGTTCAGGCCGAACGATGTCATCTTTGGCTTTGTGATAATTCTCTTTATTTCACCCTCTGCAAAGTTCATCAAGATTTCTTCTTTCTTGTCCATATTCATTGATCCTTTAATTTCTACCGCCTCTTTGTCCAGTATGTTCAACAGTTCGCTTTCCTTGTTAAAGTTGGTCCAGTATACAGATGTTTTCCCGGCGGATAGCTCTGCCGCCTTTTCGCAACGCTGCGGTATTGTTGCTTTCTGCTCTGCCCGAACCTCTGTCATCGTCTTTGCTGTAATGTTGAACATTTCTTTTTGACCATTTATTACAAGAGGATCAAGATTGCTGACAGTATGATAATTTTTAATTAACTCAGGCAAAATATACCGTTCATCTGAAAATCCAAGGTCTGAAGGATTCTTGATAGACATTGACCAACTGTTCACCCACTGGAAAAATGCATCTTTCGCATGTGGTTTAAGATCCCACTTTGTACCAATATCCTGAGGCTTTGAAGTATTCTCTTTATTTGAGAAATACCGGCTTAACATATCCATATATCCAAGATACCCCAGGGCTTCTGAAGATGTTCCAAGTTCAATAAAATCATTCGGTGAAGGCGTTGCTGTTGATAAATACCTGTATTTTATCTTTCTCATAAACTCTGTTATTTGTGTTTTGAAAGCACCGTCAAAGTTTTTCAGGATTGAACTCTCATCAAGTATAACGCCCTGGAAGTCCTCAGTATTGAAATGATGCAACCTTTCATAATTCGTTACTGTGATTTTACTTTTCAGCTTTCCATCTCTTGAATGATCGATATCAATATCAATTGTCTTTGCTTCTTTTAAGAACTGGAAAGCAACGGCAAGCGGCGTCAATATTAGAACATTCCCATTTGTATGCCTGACAATGTTTTCAGCTATTACCAATTGCATTAGAGTTTTACCAAGTCCTGTATCTGCATAAATAGCAGCCCGGCCTTTTTTGATTCCCCATTCTGTAATATGCTTCTGAAAATCAAACATTCTATCAGGCATGGAAACCGGGTCAAATCCAAAGTTTCCACATAGTTGCGCTTTTGATCTTAAAAATTCCTGATAGTCAATCATTTCCACCACCTCACAAGTCCAGTCGCTATCTCTTCCCCATTCTGCCAGTAAAAAGAGCCGTTATGAAAATGGACCCAGATCTCACCGCAGAATACTATCAAGGCCCTACACTCTCCATTTACTACCGGGAGAGCCTTGTCTGTTGAAATCCATTGATCCCGGTCTGTCCTGGCATTCAGGTTTTCTGTTGTTGCGCTCATTTGTTGCGCTCCTTTGTTCCGCTCCTTGATCATTGCATCGGCAACCTTGTAAGCCTCTTTTGCAATAAAATCCTCCCTTGTCATCTCTTCTGTATCCATATAAATACATCCATGATGTCCGTCTTCAGAAGACAAACCGCCATTCATCGCCTGTCCTGCAAAATAATCACGGAGTGTCATGCCTCCCATTCCAAATGGTTGAGGGTCTTCGTTTCCATTTCCAAAATCTACTGTTTGCATAGGGAATGCGCTTCCGCCGTTATCTTTCATCATTTCACCTTTACCTTTTTCTCTCCGAGCTTTGATATGCCGCCGCCCTTGCCTTTCAAAGGGATCTCCGCATCTTTCAGGTAACTCAATAGCGTGTGAATACTTACGCCCAAATAATCACAGGCGTATTTTGTCGTATTCTGCTGGTATAAGTCCTGAAGCTCTTTTCTTGTTATTTCCATAGTTCCTCCTGTATCCTTCTCTGTAATATCAAAAATGCGATTGCAGCCACTCCTGGAACTTGTCCATTTCCAATGGCTTTAAGGCGGTCCACTCTGGACACCAGCCCATGAGCCACTCTACCCATGACGGGTTTAATTGACCATTCTTTTGATTGACTTCTGATGCTGTCATCTTTTTTGCTTCCGGGGGGTGAACTTCCATCCGCAAGTATCCCCGGTCGTTGTCGTGCCCTGGGTTCGCATTGAACCTGTCCGAGACTGTCGGTGTCGGATACGTCTGCCGGGTCTTTGTCCCACCATTTGATGCGTCCCTGACTGCCTGATTGATTGTGTATTGAGCCGTATGCCCGCTGTCCCGGATCGGTTTCCATTCCGGCTGTGTTCCCCGTTTCCCCATGTTCGCATCCGGTGAAGGCCAACTCTGCCGGGTCTGAGTCCCACCATTGTATACTTCCCGGGCAAGCTGATCCAATCTTTTCCTCTTTGATCCGTCCGGGTTCGTCCCTGTCGTACTCATCCCGGGGGAATCTTTCCAATCCCGTTTTGACGGGGTAGCCCAATATCCAGATTCTTTTCCGTCTGTGGGGCGCTCCGATATCGTCCGCTCCCAGCACACACCATTCAGCATCGTACCCGATTTCGGCCAAGTCTCCGAGTACGGTTCCAAGTCCCCTAGAAGTGAGTAATGGGCTGTTTTCCATGAATGCGAATCGTGGTCGTACTTCGTCAATGATCCTGTGCATTTGTTTCCAGAGGCCAGATCTAACGCCATCGATTCCAGCACCTTTCCCGGCTGCTGATATGTCCTGACAAGGAAATCCACCGCTAACGATGTCAATTTTCCCTCTGAATTGCTTCCCATCGAGCGTGTTGATATCGTCCCAGATAGGGAATTTAGGTAAGATTCCGTCAAGCTGTCTGCGTAGTAGTGTTTCTCGTGGGTAATCTTCGATTTCACAGGCCGCCACGGTTTTCCATCCGAGCAAATGGCCCCCGAGTATCCCGCCTCCGATCCCTGCAAATAATGCCAACTCATTCATAAACCCCTCTTTTATAGTTCTTCACTTACAAATGTACTTCCACTATCACTTCTTGTCAAGAGAAACTTTCATTCATTATCAATCATTGCATTCCGGATGATCTTTAATTTTATCCGGCTGCTCTTCAGCTCTTTCAACATCTTTTCGTTTTCCTCTTCCATCATCTCTATATATGATTCCTTCTCTTTCATCTCAGAGGCTACCATGGACTCCATATGATGCTTTAGGTAGTGATGGATAGTTATCCACCGGGAAACGTTCCACACCACCACCACGAGCGCACAGATGGAAACAATGGCAACCGCTTCCGGCATCAATCCGTAGATCTGCCGTTGAATCTCATTTACCACGGACTTTCTCCGATACTATTTCAAAGGAATAGCCGTCCCTAGTGGTCCCCTGCTTCCCTGTTCTGTTCCTTTGCAAAGTGCATGAAATTGTATTGATTGGAATGTAAAGGACCCTGGCTGCTTCTGAGATTGTCACCGGCTCTGAAATAACATGCATTCCATATCTGAAAACAATGATCTTCTTGACGGTATAATTATTCTTTTTAGTGTACTTTTTGGGACCGCTTGCCCGGCTTGCCTCTTTCCCTGCACCGTCCAGGATTCTTAATCCTTTCGGACAATGCCGGATATCATCGATTGGGAGAACCTTCTCTTTCTTTTCCATAAGTCTTATTACGCTCATTCTGTTCAGTATGTCCATTGTTGCTCCTGATTGGCCCCGTTTCCAGGGCCGTATTATTATAGATTGTAAGCTGCGTCTTTCAGTATTTCAGAAGCCTTTTCAATTGCCCATATTGCCTCGTCTGATGAAAACATATTCACTTTGTCCATAAGATTCCGAGCAATCGTTTCCAGCTTCTCTTTGTCCGGAGCATTGGCGGCCTTTCTTGCTGATTCCCGCTGGTCGGATTCCTCTTTAGCCTTCCGGGCTTCCTCTGCTCTCAATCTCTCGTCCTCTTCAGCTCTTTTAAAACTGGCTTCGGCTTCGAGCTTCTCCCGGGCTTCCCGTTCTTTTCGGAGAGCTTCATCATGAGCCTTGTTTTCAGCGTCAATCTTTTCCTGTGTGGCTTTCTCTTTTTTGATCCGGGCCGCTTCCTCTTTGGCTCTGAGGGCTTCCCTCTCTTCAGCCTCCTTTCGGAGCTGTTCATTTTCAAGGCGTATCCGTTCGTTCTCAATCCGTTCGGCTTCGATTGCGGCGAGTCGGTCGGCTTCTGCTTTGCGTTCGGCTTCGAGCTTTGCGTCATAGGCGGCTTTTGTTCCGAGGATGAAATTGTTCCAGACCTCAGAAGGCATTGATCCCAGGTCAATAAAAGGATGGTCAGGGTTGTATTGATAAAGGATTTCCTGTCTTTCTTCCTGCAGGACCCTGATCCGTTCAGCCTCGATCCGCTCATAGTGAGTCTCGATTTCCTTGAGCTTTTCCTCTTTGTCGGTTACTGCGTCTTTTAAAACGTTGTAAACTCCCTGGATCGCATTCCCTGCTCTGAGATATTTATCTTTTTCTTTTTTTCTGGCCTTGTCTGCCTCTGTCCGGATCTTTCCAATGTCCAGGCGAAGACGCTTAGCAATTTTGGATGTCTCTTCACCCGGGTCCATGGCGACAACCTGATTATATTTCTCTTCAAATCTTTCCAGCATCTTTACCATCGGGAAAAATACTGCTTTTATCTGTGCTGATTTCTCGGGGGTCAGGTCTTTTAATTCTGTTGTAATTGTCAATTCGTTCATTTATTTCTCCTATATCCGGTTACTATTCCACCGGGGAAGCCAAGATGATCACCTCCTGATAGGAAGATTAAACCGCTTCAAAGTCTCCATCGACATCCAAATGATGTTCCGGATCTGCCATGTCCATTCTGACTGTCATGTTATCACTTGCCACGGCCTGGGCTGCTTCGGTGCTCTTCGGTGCTGACTTCAGAAGATCAAGGAGGACTGTCTTACAGGCCATGGCGTCAAAGTGTCCTTTCCATGGGCTTGATGACTGATTGAAGGACTTGCTGAATTTCTCTGCGTGCTTCGTTACTTTCTCTTTTGACCATACAACAAATGATTTCCCGCCGTTGTCCAGTTCATAGACTGCATAGTAATAGACAGATTCACCAGTAGGCTTCGCTGACGGCTTGTGGTGCAGTCTTTCATCAAGTCCGTACTCATAGGCGAACTCATCGGCTTTGTCCACCACACGGGCATTTATTCGCTTGTACTGCTTTGATCTGTAGGCAAGATCCAAGAGACCTTTGTACCCGAGCTGAAATTGAACCTCTGAGCCGTACGGGATCAGATAAGCCTGGCCGAGCGGTGTATTGGGTTCCAATCCAAGCTGAGCCGCCGTCATCAATGCGCCCATTAAGC
>NZ_JAQIBL010000205.1 GCF_027859075.1 Oceanispirochaeta sp.
GCTGCCAGCTCGTCATTCCGGACAATGTCAAAGACTTTGATCTTCACATCCAGATGCTGGAGCAGTGCAAGAACCTTTGTCCCGATCATGCCTAGAGAAACAAGCCCGACAGTACTGCCGAAACAACCGGCAATAGCTTCAGGTTCGGACCGCTCACGTTCCCATCTGTGATTTTCATGACTGATCCTTGTAAAATATAAGGCCTTCTTTAAGGCAAGAATGATCTGTGCAAATGTAAACTCTGCGACAGGAACAGCATTAGCGGCATAGGCTGTAGTCACGGGAATATCAGAGTCCAGCAGGGCATCGCTCATAAAACCACGAACCGTTCCTGCTCCATAAAAAATGGCTTTCAGATTCTTGGCTATTCTGAGGCACCCCTCATCTACGGGACACATACCCCAGCCGGAGAAAATGAAATCAACCTTCTCAAGCAAATACGGCCGGGACAAAGCCTCGTCTCCGCTCATCGGGGGGTGCAGAAGTTCAGTCATATCCCGGATCTGCCTAAGCTGCTCCGGACCGAAGATATGATTGACCTGTCTGGGGTCCATGAGTATGATTGAATTAGGTTTCATTCAGGGCTCCCATTGCTACCAAAGCTGATTTGCAGCTTTGGTGATTTCTTTATTAAGGCCGAAGGGTTTGTTGCATTCAATAATATCATATGCATAAACTCGGAGCAACTCGGAATTCACTGAAAGAAGGATGGATTCTCAACTGAAAAATTCAGATCAATCCGTCACTCTTCAACTGCTCAACATGATCCAGAATAGTACTCTTTAGAGGAGTGTAGACAAGCTTCAGATCTTGAATGCTCCGGCGGTTGTCCGCGGCCAGGGGATATCCGATATTATCTTTCGCAAACTGCCGGGTAAACCCGATGGTAGGAGCAATCAACCAGACCAGCCATTTGGGAACAAGATTCTTGGGTACCTTATATGCACCCATATGAGCGGCCTCAATGACTTTCCCGATGGAAAGGAGATTGCCGCTTTCATTGGCTATGATATACCGCCCGTTGGCACTTTCTGTAAAAGCGGCAGAGATGTGTCCTCTGGAAATATCTCTGACATCGGAGAATATAAATCTGAGATCCGGGGCTCCCGATTTTATTTCACCCCGGAGTATTCTCAAAAGAGTGCCTATGCTGGTTGAATCAATTCTTTTAGTCTGGGACGGTCCTAAAACAAAGCCGGGATGAATAGTGACAAGATCCCACTCAGCCTGTTTTTTTACCATTTCCCAGGCGGCCTTTTCGGCTTCAGTCTTGGAATAACTATAGGCATTCCGCTTTAACGAACTGCTTTCATTCCAGATTGTTTCATCCAGGGATGCTAATCCCCTATCATTCATTTCTCTGGAATCACCATATATGGCGGCAATGCTGCTGGTTAAAACGACCCTCTTAACCGATGCCGATCGATTGACAGCTTCCAGTACATTTTTAGTACCCTTTACAGCCGGGTCTACCAGGTTCTTCTGAGGGTCTCCCCCATCATCCAGAAAAAAAGGAGAGGCCGTATGCATAACATAATCTGCACCTTTGACAGCAGCATCAAAAGAACCAGGTGACAATAAATCCGCTTCAAAAACAGACAATTCCCCTTCAGTTTTACCTTCAAGATCTAAAAGGTGCTGATATTTCAGGAAGTCAGATTTATTCCTGACTGTGATGCGGACCTTATGTCCTTCCTGTAACAGGTCGCTTACAATCCAGGATGCGATATAACCTGTTCCCCCTGTAACCGTGATTACTGACTTATCCATGACTCTATCCTCTTTATTCTATTAGTTTATACTTACAAACTTAGCGATTTCAATATCAATAGACAACAAAAAAATGGGAACCCCAATCGGTAAATCAATTAAGGACTGCTGTTTTTCTGCAGTTCAACCAGGAGTGCCAGGGCTTCCTCTCTTCAGAAATATTCATTTACTTGACAAAGCATTCATATATCCATATATATAGTTAATATCATACGAAAAGAGGACATCATGAATTTAAATATAGTATTTATAGCAATAGGAGCCTTTATACTCTATAGGGCCCTGTATCCACTCATCAGCGGCCAGCTATCCTATAAAGCCTTCAAAGAACTGCTTGATGGAGATCAGCCTCCCCTTATTCTGGATGTGAGAACATCTTCTGAGTATAAAGGCGGACATATCAAAGGGGCCATTAATGTCTCACATGAGAAATTGCCCAAAGGCCTGGGAAAAAAAATATTAAATAAAAGCAATGCCATTGTCGTGTACTGTCAGAGCGGCAGCCGTTCCGGCGCTGCACTGCGATCATTGAAAGGTGCCGGATACAGCAATGTAAAAAACTTCGGTGCCATATCAAGGTGGAAAGAATCTCTGGTCAGATAAATCATTTTCAAATCAATTGACCCATGTGTTGAAAAAAACAACCTCTGCTAATGGCTTTCTCGCTCTGACACTTTTTTCCAATTCCCGGTGTTTGTCATTCAGCCCCGAATCCTCACCTGGATAAGCGAGGATGATCATAATTCTATTTACAGTTTTCATCCCTCTCCTTATACTATTCCCAACGAAATTAACATTACTGGAGAAACCTTTGAAAAAAGTAATAAGTCTATTATTAATGACAATCTGTGCCGGCCTGCTTTTTGCCGGTGGAACCAAGGAAATGACTGAGGGAGATAACTCTCTGAAATATATACAGGACAAGGGTGTTCTGGTCCTGGGACTGGATGACAGCTTCCCTCCCATGGGATTCCGGGATGAGAATGGAGATGTAGCAGGATTCGACATCGATCTTGCCAAAGAGGTAGCATCCAGAATGGGTGTGAAACTGGAAATGCAGCCCATTGACTGGGATGCAAAAATTCTGGATTTAAACAGCAAAGACATTGATGTCATCTGGAATGGATTGACCATTACGGATGAAAGAAAGGGTAAAATTGAATTCTCAAAACCCTATATTGCCAACAGACAGATCGTTATAGTTCAAAAAGCTTCAGGTATTACTACCAAAGCTGATCTGGATGGGAAAACAGTAGGAATCCAGCTGAGCAGCAGTGCTGACGATGCCGTGAACGGAGACCCCGCAACTGTGGCGACTCTGAAAGAAATCGTAAAGTATCAGGACAATGTTCAAGCCCTTATGGATCTTGAAACAGGACGCATCGATGCGGTTGTTGTCGATGAGATTCTCGGCCGTTATTACATTTCAAAGAAACCTGGAGTTTACGCTGTAGCTTCTGAAGACTTTGGTGCCGAAGAATACGGTATCGGATTCCGTAAGGATGAAGTGGCCTTTGTAGCTGAAGTAGACAGGATTATGGACGAAATGGCCAAAGACGGAACTGCCGCTTCCATATCCAAAAAATGGTTTGCTGAAGACATTCTTTTAGCTCGTTAATGGAATATCTTTTAGATTCAACACAGTACATCCTGCAGGGTTGTACTGTGACTCTTAAACTCTTTGCCATCACACTGATCCTCTCTATACCTCTGGGTTTCAGCTGTGCCATGGCAAAGACCTCACACATCAAGGCATTACGGGTTCTAATGGAGCTATATACTTCGGTTGTGAGGGGGACTCCCCTGCTTCTGCAGATATTCTTTGTCTACTATGGTCTTCCCATTCTGATGCCCGGATTACGGCTCGAACGTTTTACTGCGGCGGCTCTGACCTTTATACTCAACTATGGTGCCTACTTTACAGAGATTTTCCGCGGGGGAATCCAGTCCATAGACAAAGGGCAGTACGAAGCCTCCCGGGTTCTGGGTATGAATTACACCCAGACCATGATCCGGGTCATCCTTCCCCAGACAGTCAAAAGAGTGCTGCCTCCGGTGGCCAATGAAGCCATAACACTGGTCAAGGACACGGCTCTGATTGTTGTGTTGGGAATCGGTGATATACTCCGCAACTCGAAAGAGATTGTCGCCCGTGACTTTACCATCAGCCCCTTTGTGATTGCAGCCTGTGTCTATCTGATCATGAACTATGGCGTTGTACTCTTCTTTAAGAAACTGGAGCAGAAATATGCCGTCTATGAATAAGGATCAGACCATGATAGAGGTTCGAGGTCTCTGCAAATCCTTTGGTTCCCTTGAAGTACTCAAGGAGGTGGACCTGAGAGTAGAGAAAGGAGAGATCTTTTCCATTATTGGCCCCTCGGGCTCGGGAAAGAGTACCCTCTTGAGAACCTTGATCCACCTTGAAAAAGCCTCCGCCGGCAGCATCAGAATAGAAGGAAAGGAAATCCTCAGTGAAGACGGTGTGATTGTTCATGAAGGAAAAATCAGACAGCGCTGCCGTAAATTGGGGATGGTGTTCCAGAATTTCAACCTTTTCCCCCATAAGACCGCATTAGAAAATGTGATGGAAGGTCCTTTGACCGTGTTGAAGGTCACAAAGGCTGAGGCTCTTAGAAATGGGGAAGCCCTCCTGGCCAAGGTCGGTCTGACCGATCAGCGTGA
>NZ_JAQIBL010000206.1 GCF_027859075.1 Oceanispirochaeta sp.
CATATACTGTAATAATGAGACGACAGAAAATAAGCGATAATTAGAAATGGTTCCAGGATTATGCCATTCAGGATTATTCCTGCTATCCGGGATATAAGGTTTTATTGCTAGGATTCTGTTATATAATCGACCATGATGGGCACACAGATTTCTTATATAGTTCAATGTCATTATCCAGCTACTCAATACTGGTGCTTTTATATTATACCGAGATGCTATTTGCTTTTTATCTTTAGATTCCAATCCTCTAAAAAAGGTGAAGATATTCCCAAAGGACATGATATCCGTAACCCGGAATACAGGTAAATAATCATGCTGATCCCCATGATCCCGAAAAAAGGCGATAACAAAAGGTTCCTTACTTCTATCGGTTTCTGCTCTTATTTTATCTAAAAAATCCTGATGCCATTGAGTGCTCAAATTGGGTAAGTTTTGCTGAGACAAAAACCCAAATGGGCCATATTTATGGGAATGAAGATAGGCTACATCTGTTTTAAGAGCAGTTTCCACTCTTTCAATACCATCCATGATAGATAAACGAAGCTGTCGATCAAAAATATATGTTCCCCATATTTGCTCCAGAGAACTATCACTTTTAAATTGACCGGAAGAATCTTTATATGGATAACAATACTCTTGAAAACGGTAGTAGCTTACAGATTTCAAAATAGAGACTAATGCTGATTTGTTTCCATTTAATCCACGTTTGATGAGTAAATCAGCCTGATCTGAAAAACTTAAGGCAGGTGAGGTATATTTCATAGATACCCCATAAAAGAAAAAACCTGCCAAATTTGAGCATGCTTTCGCAGAGGCTTGGCAGGTATGCTAATGAAAATATAGTTCCTAAATGATCCATTGTCAATGGATTCACAATGAATATAAAATAAACCCGCCCAGGTTGCGCATGTAAAACAGAGGCGTGGCAGGTGTGTTAATTTAATTTTATAGTAATGTATCTCATTTAGCAAGAGAGTATATAAAAACATCATCTTATCTTCCCCTCTTTCCATCATTCTCCAAGTCCCAATTGTTTCAGGTTATCACAAATAATTGTATCAAGCTCAGCTGACTCTTTCATCTGCTTGTACAAAGTACTGGAAAGCTCATTCATCTTCTCTTCAAAGGGAATCCCGTCATCTTCAATATCAGCAGCCCCAACATATCGCCCCGGAGTCAACACATAATGATGAGACTTAATCTCCTCCAGATCGGCGGACTTGCAGAACCCGGGAATATCTTCATATATGAAACCCTCACCTCCGCCTCTCCCAGAGGGAGAGGGACTGCTGCGCCATGAATGGTAGGTCTTGGCAATCTCCGCAATATCATCATCAGAAAACTCTTTATGAGTTCGATCAACCAAAGCCCCTTTCTGCTGGCAATATCATCCTGTTTGGCATGTTGTTTGATAAAAGACCAGCGGGATTCTTCCGGCAGATAAAAGACATTTTTCATGGTGTAAAACTCTACCATATCGATGTATTTTTCTTTGCCTTCGGCGACCAGCACAATTTTACGCTCTTCAAACTTATCACTGATGAATTTCAGGAAGATAAGGCTTAACACGACGTGTTTGTATTCTGAGGATTCTACGCTTCCTCGGAGTTTGTTGGCAGTGTCCCAGAGGGATTTTTCGAAGTTGTTGTTATTATTGTCCGTTTGTCTTGCCATTCTTATTCCTTGCTTTATTATTCAATCATCCCTATTTTCTCTTTCTAAAACCACAGCACTGATAATGTTGCTCTCATTTTCACCAGCATCTGATACAGAGTGCACCCAGACAGTCCCGGAGTGAGGTGAAGCATGATCTATGGATTATTCTGAGACCTCGAAACGCTCCCACTGACTCGGATATTATGGTCAATTTCCAGAATACGTTCCAGTTCGTTTTAGCCTATTCTTCTACTTATATATTTCATAGTACTGCAAAAAAATGAATCGTAAAGCACTTTCTCCAATCATAAACACAATTTTATGATATTTCAAAAACTTAATGGTTGATCTCTCTCTGCGTTAGGGACTGAAAGGGCGCCGAAGGCGGTTACTGAATGAGTCGTACCAGAGGCTTGCCGAGGAACGAATCATTAAGGAACGAAACCCCTGCAAGGCCCGCCCCCCGTCAGGGGGAACGCCCGAAACACAATTGAGACGAGATTGACCCTGCCTGAGAAACAGGAGGTCTCTGGCCTTTGAAGGACTGTTTCTGACAATGATTCAAGGAAGTAAAAACTCCAGCAAAACCTGGATAAGACAGGAACAATTAGTTTATTATAAGAATATGAAAATCATAAATCGGGTTATTAAAAAATTAAATTATGCCTTCAAGGGTTTGCGCATTGCGGCAATAACGGATAACAGTTTTAAGATTCACTTTGTATTTGCCCTGCCCATCGTGATCTCCGGTTTTTTTCTTGAATTCAATCAGTTTGAATGGGTCACCATTTCAATTTCTATAGGCATAGTTCTGATCTCGGAACTGTTCAATACGGCCATAGAGTATATTGTTAAGATGTTCACCTGTGAGTACCACGAACTGGCGGAAAAACTTCTGGATATCAGCGCGGGTGCGGTGTTGATGTCTTCCATTTTAGCAGTGGTACTGGCCCTCTTAATCTACATTCCCCATTTTCGATAGAAGCAGATTCCTCCGGATGATTATCCCTTAATTTCCCTGTTGTATATCACCGGCATCTGTCCTTTCCATTTGTTCCACAGCTCCTCATTCACGATCAGGCTGGACATGAAATGGGCTACATTGATGCGGCTGGTCTTACCCGGATCAAAGATGGGGTTTCTCGTGGGAGAGGGATACACATCGTATTCGCTCACCTGGTCCTGGTCTATCAGGGTGTCCGGCCGGACGGCCGTCCACTCAAGGGCGGATTGTGTCCTGAGGTAATCTGCGGACAGTTCATGATCCTTCATGGGGGGAACCAGGAGGCGGATAAGAGCGATAACGAATCTCCCACCGAGGGAGAATTTCTCATTGATGCCCCGATTTCTGTTTCCTGTGGTGTTCATCAGAACAAACTTGGTATGCATTTCAGACTGATTTTTCCGGATGGCCTCGCAGAGATTCCGGACGGCTTGGGTGACCAGAAGGTGAGGCTGACCGAAGATGCCCTTCAGGGTGATGTTGTGTCCCAGGCAGGACGCTACGGCATCGCATCCTTTCACATGCCCGGCTAGTTCTGCCTCATTCAGATCGAGAATGCTCGCTGTGATGATTGTCAGATGATCTTTTAAACGGGGTACCTTTGGTAAATTATCAACAGAACGCACGATCACTTTAACATCATGTCCGTCATTGAGGAGCTGCTCCACCAGCAAGCGGCCCGTGGCTCCGGTGGCACCGGCAACAAGTACTTTCATATTCTATTCCCATCCTTCTAATTACTAAATGTTTCTGAAATTATAGTACATTTTTTTATAGTCAGGGCCACAAATACCAGAGGTAGACTCCATAAATGCCCAGAAGGAGGAATCCTTCGGCCCGGACGATTCTGATCCCTGTTTTCATCAGGGGCAGGAGGAAGACGGCGGTTCCCAGCATGAATCCCATAACAACCTTATCGACACCAGCTGTATGAAGAGGTTGAATGACACCGGTGAGTCCGAGGATGCACAATATGTTGAATATATTAGACCCGATAATATTTCCTATGGCGATATCTTCCTCTCCCTTTAGGGCTGCCACAATGGATGTAGCTAGCTCAGGCAGGCTGGTGCCGGCGGCAACAATGGTCAGGCCTATGACCCCTTCGGGAACGGAGAGTACCTTTGCCAGATCAATAGATCCGCTGACAAAAAAACGGGCTCCTGCCATGAGGAATCCCAGACCCAGAAAAACAAGGGAAATATCTATGGCCACAGCCTTCTGGGGTTTTGTTTCCCCTCGGGAGTTGCTTACACTTTGAGTGAGGGGGGCATTCTTTTTGCTCAGAAAGACGGTGAGAAAGGTATAAAAGAGAACGGAGAGAAACAGAAAGAGTCCCTCAATCCTTCCAATACTGTTATCCCTCAGCAGTATCCAAAGTAGGAGGGTGGCCAGAGCCATAAGGGGTACATCGATGCGAAGAACCTGAAGATTCACCCTGAGAGGACGAAACAGGGCCGATAGTCCGAGGATCACGGCAATATTGAATATATTGGAACCAACCACATTCGTGATAGCCAGGTCGGGCAGACCGGTAAGAGCGGAACGAAGGCTGACCAGGAGTTCAGGAGTACTGGTACCGAAGGCGACGATGGTCAATCCGACAATGAGAGAGGACACTCCTGAGCGCAAAGCGATGGCAGAACTGCCTTTGACCAGCCAGTTCGCTCCTAAGTAAAGCAGGATAATCCCGGAAAGAATTGACGCCCCAATTATCATGAGTGAATCCTTAAGAAGGTTATTGGTTCTGAACCATATTATACACGATCAAGGATCTCACGCACTTTCTCTTCCAGGTCTTTCATTCTGAAGGGTTTCTGTATAAAATTATTGCATCTCTCTAAGACGCCCTGATTTGTGATTAGATCGGCAGTATAACCCGACATAAACAGGCATTTCAGATCCGGGTAGAGCTTCAGGAGTTCTGCCGAAAGATCCCTGCCGTTCATTTCGGGCATTATAACATCTGTGATAAGCAATTCTATCTCCCTTGAATTCTCCCCGGCCAGGCGGAATGCTTCCTCGGGATGACCCGCGGCAAGCACTGTATACCCCAGGCTTTCCAGTATCAAGGTGGTCATTTGCAAAATGGCAGGTTCATCTTCAACAAGCAGAATTGTCTCACTGGCATTAGCAGTTTCATTGGACAGTGTCTTTTCAATCTCTTGTGCTGTCCTTTCCGGCTGGGCAGTATCGTGACTCTGATCAATTGTTCTTCCATACCGGGGAAGGTATATTTTAATGACTGTTCCAGAACCTTTTTCGCTGAATAAATTTATATGGCCGCCGTTCTGCTTTATTATTCCATGAACCATGGACAGTCCGAGGCCTGTGCCCGTTCCCATCTCCTTGGTTGTATAAAAGGGTTCAAAGGCGTTTGATAGAGTATCCTCATCCATCCCGCTGCCTGTGTCACTCACAGTTAACAACACATACTCTACAGGACTTGATCCCGGATGGCTGTGTTTGTTCCTGTCATCCAGGATCAAGGTTTCCGTTTCTATTGTGATCGTACCAATGTCGGCAATGGCGTCCTGAGCATTAAGGCAGAGGTTTGCCAGTATCTGACCGATCTGTGATGGATCGATAAATACGAAGGGTGAGTCCTGTCCGGGAAGCCAGGACAGGGTTATATTTTCGGTGAAAAGCCGGGTAAGCATGGAGATAGTGGATTCTACCGACTTATTCAGATCAATGACCTGCGGGGAGACGGGCTGTTCACGGGCAAAGGCGAGAAGCTGCTTTGTCAGTTCGGCAGATCGGGTAGCGGCTATTTTGATTTCCTCCAGAAATCCCTGTTTCTGTTGATTGAGGTCTCCACTGTTCTGCATCATTTCCGTATGCCCCAGGATAATACCCATCATGTTGTTAAAATCATGAGCGATTCCACCGGCAAGGCGACCGATTGATTCCATTTTTTGAGCCTGCAACAGCTGCTGATGCAGTTTTTTCTGCTCTTTATCAAACTGGGCACTGAATCTGGACTTGC
>NZ_JAQIBL010000207.1 GCF_027859075.1 Oceanispirochaeta sp.
TCTAAAGAGAGCGCATCAGAATCAAGAGTCAATTCATCTTCGTCCAATGAGAGCTCATCAGAATCAAGAGACAAATCATCTAATTCAAAATCATGATTTTCCGGCTCAGATAGAATCGAGAGACCCGGGTCTTCCTGGTCCAAGTCATTGTTCTCAATACCTTCAACAGTCATTTCTGCTGTATTAAAGATATTATCAAGTTCATCACCTGTTAAAACGATTGACTCATCATCATCTTCATCAAAAAATCCGCCGGCACTCCCGTCATCAGTCTCATCATTGACTGCCCTTTGAGATAAAGGACGATTGATAAGTTGATTACGGATATCCTGTATTTCATTTTTTATTGTTGATAATTCCTGATCGATTTTACCAAGCAATTCTGTTTGTTTTTCAACAAGGCTATAAGTCTGTTCAGAATGGGACGTAGTGGCTGCTGGAGAAGGAGACAAAATGTCATCTTCCGATTCTGAATCTTTTGAAGAGATTTCCAAATTATGATCAACCATAAAATCATCAGCAGCTTCTATGTCTTCTTTATCTATATCAATAGCAGAATCCTCGACATCCCAAGGTGCTTCTTCCAGATTTTCATCGGGTGACCAGTTATCCTCAGACATTGATATCAATTCATCCTCTTCTTCGGGTGAAATCAAATCATCACCAAAATCATCGAGATCAGGAAGATCATATTCTTTATCTGTATCCATCATATCATCATTAAGATCAATAAAATTCTGTGTACTATCACTCTCTGTTAATTCATCATCCAGGTTAAAGTCATCCATATCAGATTCATTAATGTCCATATCCAGGTCATCAAAGTTTAAATCATCCAGACTTTCCTCTTCAATTGAAACAGATTTTGAAACAACTACGGCGGAGTCTTTGAGATCTCTTTTGACCCATGTACCGTAATTTTCTAGTTCACCATTTTTGTCATCTATTTCCCTGGTCATTTACTGCTCCTGTATCCAGAATAATAAACCTTTAATGTATTATCGGAAACCCAACTTGAAAAGTTGAATATAACAATCATTTTAACGTATTTTAGCAGATTATGCCGGTATGGTGTTAAGGTTTTTCCAGATTATCCGTAAATCATAAATATGATCAATATGAAGTTTTATTGGCCCTTAATGGCAGCCCTCATTATTTATACAATTCTTTGTTTTTTCTGGGGAAAATCAGGTATCCAGTCCATAAAAAAAATGGAAAGTATCCAAACCCAGCTGGAACACAATCTCTATGAGTTGAATCAAATCAATTTACAGCTCAATGAGGACCTGAATTCTCTTGGCAGCGATCCCGAACGCATTGCCATTCAGTCTAGGAATCTTGGTTTTATCAAAGAACATGAAAAAATATTGTTTATGAATATCAGCGGGCTTTCCGGCTCACAACAGGATGTAGGCAAAATACTCCACCTTGAACAGAAGATTGATACTCCAGAACAGATTTTCAAATGGATCGCTTTTATCATTTTCCTTAGTGGATCATTTTTGGCATTTATATCTGAGAGGAAAAGAAATACATCTGTTTAATCCAGAATTTTAACATCCTGCCCCCGAAGTTTGTTAATATTCACTGGTTTCTCAAGATGTTCCCGAAATAGATTTTCTCTCTGATAGAGCAGCTTCATGGGTACCTGATAGGCTTCTTCAAGATACTCTCTTTTCAATACATTTGATGCTGGTCCCATAATCAAGGAGTGGTCTTTATTGAAAAGTATTGCGTTATCAGAATATTTCAACGAAAGATCAAGTTCATGAATCGAATAATAAAGGGAATTACCATTTTTCTGAGTATAATCCTTCAGATAATCAAGAATTGCCTCTTTCCAACGATGCTCCATAGCAAAAACAGGTTCATCCATCATGATGTAGGGTGAACCAAAGAGAAGACTGAAGGCAATGGATATTTTCTGCATATCTCCTTTGCTGTTTTCCTGGTACTTTCTTCCAAGGCAATCAGTCAATTCCAGTGCAGAAACGATTTCATTAATAATTGAATCATCTTCATGAGATCCCTGATCAAAAACAAAGGGAAGCAGGTCTCCAATTTTTTCATCCGTTTCAAATTCCATGTTCTGATAGATAAATGAGATAAGATGATTTCTGCTCTCTTCATCGGTCATCTGATCGGTATCGAGGTCATTCACCGTCACAGTACCAGAATCAGGTATCAGCCGTCCTCCAGCCAAGTGCAGGAAAGTACTTTTTCCCGTGCCGTTTTGACCAACCAGCGTCGTCATACCACTGGGAAGATTCAGATTTAAATCTGAAAAAACAGGTCTATCAGAATCCTCATATCTGAAATTCACATTCTTAAATTTTATCATTTATTTTTTCCCATGATTCAGTTTCTGGTATTCAGGTATCGTATTCATGGGAGGTCGTTCTGCTTCGGGAATGTTAAATTCGACAGATTCGAAGATTTCATCTTTTACCTGGAACTGTCGGAAAATTGTTGGCAAATCGTCAATTTTCTGAATCATCCCATATTGGAGCAATCTGTTCAGGAATGTCTGTAGAATTCCGAATGACATTTTTCCAAGAGCTCTAGTTGTCTGATTCCTATGAACCCTCTGGTCCAGGTCCGTCTGTGCAAAACCACTCATACCGAACTTATGATAGACATCCAGGATGTGTGAAGTTTCAACACCGTAACCGATTGGGAAAGGTATGCTTTCCAGAACTTCTCTCCTTACGGCATATTCTCCGGACAATGGCTGAATGATTCCGGTTAATTCAGGAAAGAACAGAGAAAAGAGAGGACGAGTCAGTATTTCAGTAACCCTGCCTCCTCCAGAAGGCCGTATGCTGTCAGAAAAGGCTAAGGGGCGATCATAAAAAGCTTTTACATACTGTACTTCCGGCCTTTTTATCAAGGGACCGACCATTCCATAGACAAATCGAGGGTGAATATTTTAAATATCAGCATCAATATACACGATGATATCGCCTTTCAACTGATAGATTGCCTTCCAGAGATTTTCACCTTTTCCTCTCATGGGTTCGAGATTTGGGAGGATATCTGCGGCCAGATAGGTATCAGCACCAAATGCGGCAGCAATCTCCAAAGTCCTATCATCCGAACCAGAATCAATGACTGCCAGTTCGTCCAGAAGGGGATATCTGTTCATCAGTTCTGATTTGAACATGACGATTTCTTTCCCGATTGTTTTTTCCTCATTGAGAGTGGGGATACAAAGGGAGATGGTCAAACCCTGTTTTTCTTTTTCTTCAATCAGTTCCTTAAGGTCTTCAAAGTTTGAATGATGATATGTGTTGTCTTTAAGCCAAGAATTAATTTTCACTGCATTACCCCCGATCTACTGCTTGAAGCAGTGCTATTAATTGAGCAATCCCTTTCTTCATGGGTTCTATCTGAATCATTTCGTCCAGCTCTCCAAGACGCTCACCATTTGTTAAACCTATTGTTACGGCGGGGATATTCTTATCAATAAAAGCAGAAAGCTCAGAAGTACTGGGAGACAGTCGGGGTGTGACTCCCAGATGTTCTAATATGGCCCTGCTGGTCTTATTCAGGGAATGAGAAAACTGAGTTCCCCCCGGTTTTCTTCTTGCCATTTCAACAAATTCAACCATTGCTCCAGTCATGGATGTCATTTCTTCAGCCAGTGAACGGATGCAGATGGCTATATCTTCTACCATCTCATCTGATTCACTGCGTATTTCAAACTTTAATGAGGCTTTCGTGGGTATTGTATTGTAGGATGTACCGCCACGAATAGAACCCAGCATGATACTGGTCTTTGGTTTCCGCGGCAGGGGAATCTCTAGAATCTTATTGATCAGTTCATTCATATTGACAATGGCTCCAACAGAACTGAATCTGGTCCAGTCATATTCTTCGGGAACCTGATATTTGAGTTCGCCCCTCAGCATTCCAATGGAAGAATAACTCAAGCGGCCCAGCTTGACGCCTTCAATACAAATTCCAGCAGTTATTGGTTTCTTAAAATTATCTAAAAAAAAGCGGAGTCCTTCGATATCTCCATGCCCCAGACTTCGGGACGATCCCATAAGGATCAAGTTTGATTCAAATTTTATGTCCAATTTCTCCAGGATCATAGGAAGAGTCGCGAGAGTCGCCAATCCCAAACCGTTATCTCCGACTCCCGGTCCGATTACTTTATCCGGCTGGACCGTGATGGTATGATCCACGTTTGAGGGGAAGATTGTGTCCAGATGAGCGACAACCAGGATATGACTATCCCTTGAATTTCCTGGAATAATGCCCAGAGCATTTCCTTTCTCATCTTCAGAACAGTTCAGAAGATTGTATTCAGTGAAGCGATTCAATAGAAACCTGTTTCTTTCCTGTTCTTCAAAAGTGGGTGCCGGTATTTCACTTAGCATGATCAAGTTTGTTAGAAGGCTTTCTTTGAACTTTTCAACCTGGGCTTCATATTCAGGAAGATATTCCAGAATCTCTTCGCAGCTTTTGTTCATATTTTTTCCTGACAATTAATGTTGTATATATATTTTATTATAGAGAATCTCGGAGAAACTGCAAATAAAGAGTGTTAAAATATATGAAACCTCGGTCATGCTCTGTTTTCCAGGATAAAAGATTGTACACTCTTTTCATTTTCTTTATAATGATAGTATCATTTCTTTAAAAGGATATTAATAATTTTTTTAGAAAAACAAATAAACTCAAACGAATATTTATAAGGGAGGGTTCTGTGAATAGTGGATTTGATTTTAGAATCAAAAAAATAGGAGAAAGTAAAATTGATTCTCCTATGCCTTTTTCAAATATACAGGGTGATCGAATAGCAAACTTTGTTCGGGATGATCAATATGTGCTGCAC
>NZ_JAQIBL010000208.1 GCF_027859075.1 Oceanispirochaeta sp.
ATATGCGCAAAAAGGGGAATGTTTATAAAGGGATTCAAACCCATTGTCAGAAAAGGTGTGAGAGTGACAAACAGTATCGGTGTCCACTGAGAGAGCTTATGTTTTGTCTTTTTAAAGAAAATAAGGACGATAATACCGCTGATGAACATGGAAATCAGGTATTCTACAGGGATAAAAAAAAGAGAGACTCCCTGCATGGTGCCGATCCCTCCTCCTCCCTTGAACCCGAAGAAAACTGGTTTACAGTGTCCCAGAACAGCCGCCATTCCTAAAAGATACAAGAGGGCGAAGTTCAGATTATTTGTTTCCTTAAAGTAAAGGAGATGGAAAAGAATGAGGGGGGCCATGGCTTTAAAGGCATCCAGAAATCCAACAAGGAATCCCCATGGTTTACCTACAGAACGCATAACATTGGAGGTCCCGGGGTTCTTATTTCCCATGGTCCTGATATCTTTTTTACTGACCAGACGGGTCACCAGAATGGCATAATTCACACTGCCCGAAAGATAAGAAATGATCAACCCGGTCACTGAGATGATGATAAATTGAAACATCAGTAGAATCTCCTTTAGCTGTTTAACAATTATTTATCCCCGATTATTTATTCCAACGAGACGATCAGGTCTTCCCTGGATTGTCCTCCAAAGAGGGTTTCAATTTCAAGGGATTCATTTTGATCGATCAGAAAGGAAAGTACATTTTTCATGCAGGACGAGTCAAAACTCAGGCCGGTAAAAAAGGAGATATTACTGAGAAGAGCCAGGTCAAAATGTTTAAAACTTTCCTGGATAACTCCTTCCCGGGAAGGTCCAACCGCCAGAATATCTCCTGAGGACAGGGAGAAAAAATCTCCTCTTCTGATATCAACATCTCCGAAGCGGCTGTCCATAGAACTTTCAAAAAGAGAAAAGCTCTGTACGAACTCCAGGCAGTCATTCATGTTCCTGGCATTCTCGGCTATGGTATCGTTCTCACTGAATCCGTACATGGCGGCGATACCCTTGGCAACACTCTCTGTCGGAAGGATGGATACCGCCTTCTCGCAGCTTTCCCGGGCCATAATAGCTGCCGGAATAATATTTTTATTGTTTGTAATGATGATGATGTGTTCGTTATTAATCCTATGCAGAGCCTCTGAGATTTCCCGGGCGGAAGGCAGTTTCTCGTCATAGGAGAGAGCATACTCGGCACCCAGATTCCGGAAGATCACTGTAAAACCATCTCCCGGGACACACACAAGTACAGCATTATCCGTGGCTTCCGCCTTCTTGTTGAAAAGGTTCACCTGATCCTGCATGTCCTCAATTTTTGTCTTTTCTATGACTCCGAACTTCGACAGATATTCGATGATCTCATCGGGATCATTCGTATGAATGTGCAGTTTGAGAAGTTCCGACTCATTGACCAGGGCAATACTGTTTCCTCTTTCTCTTAAAAATATTCTCAAATCTTCAGGGGGAATTTCCTGATCGGTCCTGACCAGAATTTCCGTACAAAACCGAAAACTGATTGTATTCATTTCTTCCGAAGCAGAAGGTTTTTCTGGAGGAAATCTATAGTCATCTTCCTTTTCTTCAACTGGTTCAACCCCAGTCAGACCCGAAAGAAATCCATCAAAAAGAAGGATAAAGCCGAGAGCTCCTGAATCGATCACACCAGCCTTTGCCAGGACTGGGAGTTCACGGGGGGTGTTTTCAAGAGCAGCCCTGGCTGCAGACAGGGCACCGGAAAAAATAGTCCGGATATCCACATCTGCCACGGTCCTCATATATTCACTCATGGCGGCAATGATGGTAATCATGGTTCCTTCTGTTGGTGAAAACAGAGAGGTATTGACCAGAAAAGACCCCTGAGAGAATCGATCTCCCAGTCCAGCCGAAGAGATGGCATTCTGGTTTTCCCCGGCATCAGCGAGTTCGGCAAAAAACCCGGCAAAAAATCGGGCCAGAATAAAACCGGAGTTTCCCCGGCTGTGGTTATTGAGTTCTTCACAAAAGATACGGGCAATATCACTCAGAGTCGCCGGATTATATTCCTCCAGTCTGGAAACCGCGGCCTTCAGACTGCTGGACATATTGGATCCCGTATCACCGTCAGGAACAGGAAAAACATTCAGGTTATTCAATATCCTGTGATTTTTTTCCAGGTGATGCGAGGCTTTTACAAAAGATTCCTTGAGTAAATCAGCATCAATGCTGGTCATTTTAAAATTCCTTGTCATCCTGTAAAATAGTATAGCCTATGTCATAAAAATCCGGCCCCGCATGGGGCATATTACTATGATTTGTATAGTGGATTTCGGCATGAACCTTAAAATCCTGCTCTTCCAGGAGGGCTTTTAAATGGGCCGCTTCCTTCTCGTGGGGCCCGATGACAGATAGAACGGCCCTCAGGGCGGTGCCCTTGTTTGCAGCCATATCTTCACAGATCATTTTAATGAACCTTTGATTGGCCTGGGTGTAATTTTTCACTTTCCCGATTGATTTCAGGACTCCCGGCTGTTCAGAAGATCCAAGGAGGGCAATGATCTTCATGGCCGTGCCCATGACGGCCTTAGCCAGTCCGATTCTGCCGGTTCTATGAAGGTAAAAAAGATCATATACCACACCCAGATGCCGTGTATTGGCTCTTGTTCTCAGGATATATTCTTTCAATTCTTCATATTCCATCCCCCGATTCAAGGCTTCGCCAGCCTGCTGGACAATCACTGAGTAGGCCCCGGTCAGATGCTGGGCATCAATATGCACAATATCCAGGTCTTCAAACTCGGTCAGGAGTTTGTTGATCACCGCAATGGTTGCCGTAGAGGCTTTACTGCTCTGATGAAGGGAGATGATCTTCTCACCCTTGTGCCTGAGGTAGATTTCACGAAGATCCTCTTCTCTTAAACCCGAGGTGGTGACCTTATTATCCTTGTCCTTGAGAAGCAAGCGGAGTTTATCCTTAGCCTCCCGGCTCATGTCCATGGAAACAGGATATTCCTCACCGTTTAAAAACAGGGGATATTCTGCAACTTCCACCCCGAGTTCCTTGACGGTAGGGGGTTCCAGCTGCAGGGCTGAATCGACAACTAATACCATTTTTGACTCCTTTCAAGACGAATATTTATGAGGATTATCAGGAATCCTCAGGGTAATAGGACTCAGAGGATAAGAGACACAGGGATGAATCCATCCGAATTTCCGGTCGGCCATCCGGAGACCGGTTAGGCCAGGATCAACCGCAATTTCTCCTGAAACCAGCTGACTGCGGCACCAGCCGCACTCTCCGGATCGGCAGAAAGCCGGAGGTTCCAGCCCATGGCGCTCCATTGACGTCAGAAGAGTCTCTTTGGAAGAGGCACTGATACGGACTTCCAATCCCCGGATGAATACATTCAATTGATAGTCCGTTTGGGTAAGGGAGTGCTTCGTACCCTCACCATAGTTCTCTCTCCTGAAATATTTTTTTCGGAGTGAAAAATCGGAAAGGACTTTTTCCATATGCTGGTGAAGTCCCGGAGGGCCGCAAAGAAAGAAGGAATGACTGCCATCAGTCATTGCTCCCAGCTCTTTCCGGATCAACGGGGCATCAATAAAGCCGCTGTATCCCTGCCAGGAAGAAGGACTTTCCTGAACGACCGGAACCAGGGTCAATCGACCGGGGTTCTTCTCGGCGAGAGTCTCAAAATGTTTGGCAAAGGCATAGTCTTCCAGATGGATCATACCATAGAACAGAGTCGCCTTCAGTTCCTTGTGATTTTCCAGCTCTTCCGTGAGGATAGATCGGAAGGGAGTAATCCCCGACCCACCGGCGATACAGACCAGCTGGGAGGCATCCCGTAATGGTTCATAATAAAAAGCTCCCTGTGGGCCGGAAGCGGAAAGGGAAGATCCGGGAATCCAGTTTCTGAAGACGGCATCACTGAAAAATCCGTCATTCACCTTATCTTTCCGTTTGATTGAAATGTCGTAATAATTACCTTCCCGAGATTCTCCGGGGGAAGATGAGATGGAAAAGGGCCTGTTGAGGATCATCCCCTCCTCTTCAAAGGACAGTACAAGATACTGTCCGGCACGGAAGGATGCAATTCTATTTCCCGGAGTCACAGGCACAAGACGAAAAGTCTTAATATCCGGACTTTCCTCCAGGAGAGACTCAATAATAAGATCCTGTCTTGCAGGATGGAGTGTCCGGGAAAGGGTATTGATATACCCTTGTTCCAGCCTGTGGGCTGAAGCAGCATTAAATATCTTTTTCCTTAGTTTTATATGTTTCCCGAAGGCAAGCAGATCGATCAGGCTGTTTTTAATAACGACTTTCAAGATACAGCCCCCTTGGGAGATAAGGCCCTTTCAACCGCCGCCCGGCCGGAGAGGATGGAACTGCCGTATCCATGAGACCGATAGGAGTAACCGCCGCAAAACTGGAGTCCCTGAATATAGTTCTCTTCCTGGAGGGACAGAGCCCGGGGGAGGATGGCATCCCAGGGTTCGGGCTCATAACCGTAGACCAGTCCGTTGTAGGAATCGGTGTACCGGGCAAAGGTCTGGGGAGTGGCTATTTCTATCTCTTCAATATGGCTGCGCAGATCCACGCCGGTCGCCATTTCAAACTGAGTTATCATGATATCGGCAAGGACTTCTTTGGACTGGACATAGGTTTCGGGAGTCACCTCCCTCCAGGCATCAGCGCTTTGTCCCGCCGCCATGGAGAGGATGGTCGTTCCCGGAGGAGAACAATCCGGATTGGCTGCATTCAGGCAGACCGCCGCCTGCATCAGCTCGGTACTATGGATATCATGAATGGTATCATACAGCCTGGACGTATCCATGTGAGGAGCGATGAAATAACTGTAGTCCTCCAGACCCAGGGTCTTGTAATCGATGTCCAGGCCCAGATAAACAACCACCAGACTGAACCCGTGAATCCGGGAGTTTACATTTTTAAGAGCCATCTCGGGTATGGACGAGACGGGGGAAATCAAAGTGTTGAATACCCTGGTGGGGGATGTATTGCAGATCACATTTTTAGTCTGAATGATTTCTCCCGAGGCCAGCTTCACCGATTGGATACGGTTCTGATCCACTTCAATTTTATCGACTCTGCTGTTGAACCAGACAGACCCTCCCAGGGCTTCAATTTTTTGAATAAAAGCCGAGGCAATTTCATGAGACCTGTCTTTGGGAATGACCGCCCCGCTGGCAATGTAGGAATTCAGAAGGGCCGCCCAGAGAGTAAAAGACATCCGGTCCATAGGGACACCGAGATAACACCAGTAGGCATAAAGGATATCCCGGGCCTTCCGGGGAACCTTCAGGACATCCGCCACCTCTTCCGCAGTATACGAGCCGGTACGGATAAAATTTCCGTGTTTTCTCAGCAATTCCAGGTAGTTCAGATCATCCTGATGATTGTTCAGGTAGGCAAAAGAGTCCTGAACCTCCAGGCAAAGGGCCATGTAGTTGCTTACAGATTCCCTGCTTCCAGGCACTTCTTTTTCAATGACATCGATCAGGTTTTCTCTGCCGAAGGGCATACGCACATTCACATTTTCATCCGTCAGGATGACCCTGTAGGCTTCGGGAATGGACAGAAAAGTAATATCCAGATCGGCATCATCCTTTAAGTAGCGGATGACTCCCGAGGCCTCTTTAATTGATCTTAAATCGGGTAATTCATGAAGGGAGGGTTCAAACTCGAAGCGTCCCCGGACAAAACTGGAGGCATAACCTCCCGGGAGGTTGTGCTGTTCCAGAAGCAGAGTCTTCTGTCCTTTACGGCACAATTCAAAGGCAGCACAGAGTCCTCCCAGACCTGCACCCACAACGATGGCGTCATATTGCATAATGGAATTCAGTATATCAGTAAAATGATCAACCGTGTAATTTTTTACTCTCCGTTGAAATGCTGATTGGCAGAGCCGAAATCTTTGGTTATCATGGTGTATGATTAAAAAATTCATAGCCTATTACAGACCACACAATAAACTTTTTATTCTGGATATGTTCTGTGCGGTCTCGGCATCGGTGCTGGCCATTTTCTTTCCTTTTTTGACCCGGTCACTCCTGGCTACATCTCTTCCCTCAAAAAACATTCTCCTCATCAGGAATACCCTCATCCTGATGCTGAGCATATATATATTGAAAGCCTTTCTGACCTACATCCGGGTTAAATGGGGCCACATCCTGGGAGTCAGGATAGAGGCGGATATGAGGAAAGATCTGTTTGCCCATATACAAAAGCTGTCCTTCAGCTACTTTGACAGGGTGAAAACCGGGCACCTCATGAGCCGTATTTCAAACGATCTCAGTGTCATCGCCGAGGTAGCCCACCATGCTCCCGAAGACCTGATCATCTCCATTATCATCCTCATCATGGCCTACATCATGATGTTTGTTTTCAACACATCCCTGGCACTGATCTCCCTTATACCCATCCCGTTGATGCTCTTCTGGGGACTCTATATGGGTAAGAGATTAAGGAAAGGATTCCGAACTATCCGAAAGGAAATAGCCGATATAAACAGCACTGTTGAAAACTCGGTTCAGGGTATCCGTGAGGTCAAATCTTTTGCCAATGAATCCATGGAGAACAATAAATTCCATAAGACAAATAAATCCTTCAGAATAGCAAAGGAAGTCATGTATCAAAGGATGGCGCGGTTCCATTCCATCATGGACTTTCTCCGGGAAATCTATTATTTCTGCATCATTGCCGGAGGTACTGTTTTAATTTTTCGGGGAGAACTGGCACTGGTGGATCTACTGGCTTTTATTCTCTATGTGGGGGTGATTCTCCCGCCTATCGACAGGCTCATTAATTTTACGGAACAGCTGCAGGAGGGAATGTCTTCCTTCGAACGCTTTCAGGAGATCATGGATCTCGAGCCGGACATCAATGACAAAAAGAATGCTGTAGACCTGATGACCCGGGGCGCAGCCCTGACTCTTGAAGCAGTCAGCTTTAAATATGATAAATCTCCCGACTGGATACTGAAAAATATAAACTTAGAGGTCGCACAGGGAGAAACCATTGCCCTGGCGGGTGAATCAGGAGCCGGAAAGAGCACTCTCGCCGCTCTGATTCCCCGTTTTTATGAAGTACTGAAGGGGACGATACGAATTGACGGTCAGGATATAGCCTCTGTGACCCAGAGCAGTCTGCGCAAAACCATAGGCATCGTTCAGCAGAATGTTTTTCTTTTTGACGGTACAATTTCAGAAAACATAAGTTATGGAAAACCCGAAGCCTCAGAGCAGGAGATTGCCGCTGCCCTGGCCATGGCTAATCTGGATGAATTTGTAAACTCCCTGCCTGAAGGCCTGGAGACACAGGTAGGAGAACGGGGAGTTCTCCTTTCGGGAGGTCAGAAACAGCGCATCTCTATCGCCCGGGTTTTTCTAAAAGACCCGAACCTTCTGATTCTGGATGAAGCCACTAGTTCACTGGACAATGAATCGGAAAGTCTGATTCAGGAAGCCCTCTGGAATCTCAGCCGAAACAGAACCACCCTCATCATTGCCCACAGATTGTCCACCATCATGAAGGCAGACAGAATCTATGTGATGAAGCAGGGAGAGATCGTTGAACAGGGTTCCCATCAGGAACTCCTGGCACTCAATGGATATTATAAATCATTGGCAGACAAGGGGACACTGACCGCAGCAGATCCTCGGGATTGATCCTCAAATAGAAGGAGAAACTCCTTAGGGGGAACGGGCTTACTGCAGAAATATCCCTGATAGTAGAAGCAGCCCATAGAACGCAATTTATCAACCTGACTTTTCTCCTCCACCCCTTCGGCAATGACATCAAGGTTAAAATGCTGGGCAATGCTGAGGATTGTTTTAATAAGGATATAATCATCATGATCCGTCAGAAGATTACACGTGAAAAACCGGTCTATTTTCAGCTTGTTCAAGGGCAGGCGTTTTAAATAACTCAAAGAAGAGTAACCCGTACCAAAATCATCCAGAGCAAACTGAACACCGAAATCCTGCAGTTCCATTATTTTTTTTACTGTATTTTTGAAATCCGAAATAAGAATGCTCTCTGTGATTTCAAGAACAATGTTTTCATGAGGAATGTGGGTTTCATTCATTTTTATTTTCATGTTTTTTACAAAATCAGCCTGCATAATCTGTTTGATGCTTATATTAATGGAGACATACTCCAGTGCAGGACTACCGTCTTCAAACCATCTGTTATAGTCAGAAAAGACTCTATTGATAATCCAGTCTCCTAAAGCCACAATCTGACCGGAGCTTTCGGCAGTTTGAATAATACTCTCAGGAGATATAAACCCACGCTCTTTATGATCCCATCTTAAAAGAGCTTCGGCGGCAACAATTTTCTGATTTTCAAGACTGACTATAGGCTGATAAAACATTTCAAGTTCATCATTATTTATTGCCGATGCTAATTCCTGTTCCAGCACCAGTTGATTCAGCATTGATTCATCCATACTGGAATGATAAAAGCTGGTCCTGCTTCGGCCGGTTTCTTTAGCATTGTACATGGCCGTATCTGCCGATTTTAATATATGATCTGCTGAATGATTTTCTTTAGAAAAAATATAAACACCGATGCTTGTTGAGATTTGAATATTATAGTTCTCGATGACTATGGTCTCAGCTAAAGTTTCATGGATTTTATTGCTGACAAGATTGGTGAAAACCACCGTTTCATTGGCACTGCCTGTCAGATTAGGCAGAAGGATAACAAATTCATCTCCTCCCAGCCTGGCGATCGTATCTTCTTCACGGAGCAGCTTAATTAATCTCAGTGCTACTTCCTGCAGGAGCAAATCTCCCACACGATGCCCCATTGTGTCATTGACTAATTTAAACTTATCCAGATCCAGAAACAGAATGGCTCCCCGATGATGGTGCCGGTGAGCTGCCTTAACCGCCTGCTTCAAGCGATCAATCAAGAGCTGTCTGTTGGGAAGATCCGTGAGTGAATCATGAAAAGCCTGATATTCTATTTTATTCAGGATCCCTTCTTTCTCGGTATTATCCTCAAGAATACAGACTCCTCCGATCAGCTCTCCCTCACTCCCGATGACTGGAGAAGTTTTTAAAGAACAAACAATATCAATATCCGAGTTCAAGGTATGATAGGGACCCTCATAGCTGCCCGTTTCTTTCTTTAAAATACTGGTTAAAGCAGGAACAACTCTTTGATCATGAAGATTGTGCATGGATAGTCCGATGAGCTTATCCGTGGTTGTTTTCAGAATACCGGAGAAGCTTTCGTTACAATTCTGAATGACAAGGTCTTTGTCATAATAGAGGATTCCAATGGGAGCCTCCTTGAATATGGCTTCAAATCTCTGTTCATTCAGGCGTATTTTTTCCTGATTCATTAGGTTCTTGAGTTTTAATCTGAGATTCTGACTGATCTGCCCGGAAAGACTTGATACCAGAAAAATCAGAAAGGCATCATAAAATAACAGAGTGACCAGTATCTCAAGATAAAATTGATCATGGTGAAAAAAGGTAGCTCCAATCAGGGGGAGGAGAATCATCTGGAGGTACAGCATGGCAAGATAGAAATTGGCTGTCAGATTGATCATGCCCCCCGTGGCGAATCCGACAAGCAGAATAGAGAGGAACAACCCTGTTGCCGAATCTATAACAGGAAGTAGGATCAGAGTCAGGAGCCCCCAGAGTCCCGAAGAAAATACGAGTCCAGCAATATAAAGAATGTTTCCCATTGAAGAATATTTATTGATAATACGTCTTCGGGCTAAAAGATATAGAATAATTCTGCCAATATTCACGATCCAGATAAGGATTACATAAAAAAGGACTCTATTGAGAAAATCACTGTTCCTGAAAACAAAGATCAGGACGGAAGATACCAGAAAGTTGGCTGTTATGGCTGATGGAAGATTATTGAATAGCAAATCAGTACGTGATTTTGAAATAAATGAATCTTTGACCATAAAAATCCTTATTTTGTATTAAGAGTTTGATCATGTTAATGGCAGAGAGGTCTAATATCAAGTGATAATAGAGGTCTCCCGGGAAATGATCCCGGGAGACCTCTATTTTTAGAAGATTTTTTTAATTATCCCCTTGAATATCCTTGTCATAAAGAGATTCAAAATGATGCCGGTGGTTCTCTTCTTCCGTCACCAGCCTGTCAAAGATCTGACGGATTTCATCATCCTGAGCCTGATCCCTTAAAGCACTATACAGAAAGGCTGCCCGCTCTTCCTTTTTCATGGCGGCAACCAGAATCTGCTGGTAGCTCATGTTTTCATCGGGCTCCACATCATGGAGATAGTCTGCAAGCTGTAAATTATCGGGTATGGACTGGGATAATTTTTCTATGGAATGACGTTTTTTAACCCCTTCCAAAAGGTGCACATGTCCTACTTCCATCAGTTCAAACTCTTTCAATACTTCTTTCTGGGGAGCAAAACGCGCTTACCCCTGAAGGAATTGATAAAACATAACCGCATCCTTTTCACGGCTGATGGCAAAATCCAGAACTTCATCAAATGTATTTATCATTGGAACTCCAGTATTTATTCAATTAAGGTCAAAGGGCCCGAAAGTATTTATCGATTCCCAGTGCAGCAGCGTGTCCGTCGGCAATGGCACTGACCGCATCTTTGACTCTGTTGGCAATATCACCGCCGGCAAATATCTTCGCATTTCCAGTGCGGGAAAGATTATCTATAACTACATTATAGCGCTTGATCTCTACTCCATCAAATCCTTCTTCAGGAAGGAATGTGTATTC
>NZ_JAQIBL010000209.1 GCF_027859075.1 Oceanispirochaeta sp.
GCTCCTTTCAGATTCTGTGGATCCGCTATAGCAGCTGATTTTATACCAGTATGTCTTTTTATTAGGAGTCAAACCGGTATCTGTGTAACTGGTGGTGGTCACATCCCCTTTCACCTGGGTGTATGTTCCCGTTTCTGTATCCGAGCGGTAGGCCTTGTATCCCTCTGCACCTGTAACGACATTCCAGCTGAGATCAAGACTGGTTGACGATCCTCCGGAAACAGTGAGTCCCTCAGGAGCTGTCAGGGACAGAGGAGTCTCATCTGGAGTCTCATCTGGAGACTCATCTGGAGTCTCATCTGGAGTCTCATCTGGGGCCTCATCCAGGGTAATTTTCTCCAAAAGAGCCTCTTCAAATGCTGAATTCATTGTACAGGCCGCAAACACCAGGAAGGTAGTTGCAAACAATATGTATAATTTGATATGTATTTGTTTCATTCTTCTTCCTCCCAGATCACAAGCTCTTTCAACCCCAGAGCATCAGCAGCACGGTTCCCTTCTTCTCCTTTCAGATCCAGATAAGCAAATCTTTGAGCCAGGTCGGGATCCAGACCTTTCAGCTTCTGATATGCATCCCGGACTGTCCCGTAATTTTCAAGTTCGTGGTTACACCGGGCTGAACCCAGCAGGGCCTTCCGGTTTGTCGATTTTGTTTCAAGCACTTTATCATACCAGCTGAGAGCCTCTCTATAATCGCCCCTCAGATAATAGATATTCCCCGTATTGAGCAGGGCGGGAACGTATGTCCGGCTGTCATTGATTTCTTTGAAGGCTGTCAGGGATTTATCATATAGTCCGTAACGGGCATACAGTACGGCCAGTTTGTTCTGCTGAATATACTTTTTGGAAGAATCAGCCATCTGATTTTTTATAAGTGTTTCCTGAGGCCAGAGTTCCTGCTCCACATAACGGCTGATGGTTTTAACAAAGGCTGTTGTCACATCGTTGCGGCTGGGCATATCTATAGAAGTATTGTCCTGAAAACCCACAGCCTGGTACTGCCTCCATGCTTCATGGGTTGGATAAAAAGCAGTCTGGCTTTTACTTTGATTATTCCGCCATTCCTTGGCTCCCTCCAGCCATGCATCTTCGAAGCCTGCCTGGAACATGGTGATTTCCACAGGAACCCAGGCTTTATTGTCATCAAGAATAAACTCATCAGTACGGCTATAGTTTTTTCTCACCTCATCAGGGGAATCCTTCAGGGCAAAGGCCATATAAATATGACCGGGAATGGTGATAATGGCGGTCTCCACACCCACTGATTCCAGCAGGGATGTGTACAGAGCTGTCAGATCATCACAGTCTCCTGTAGTGTAGTCCAGAGTCTGCCGGGGAAATTGTATAAAATCCACGACTTCTGTCTGAGATGAAAGCTCGGAAAAAGGAGTGGCAGGATCCACCTCATAGCGTATACCATAGGATTTAACGGCTTCAAAAAGCGCAATTCCCTTCTGTAAATTCTCATCCACCGCCGGGTTTTCTACTCCCTGCATCCAGTTGCTCACTTTCTTTGAAAAAGAAAGGATTTCAGGATCCTTGGCTGTGATAAAGCTGGCGATCTTCTGATCATCATCCCAGGTTAGAGCATTCCGGTTATTGAGCTCCAGCACAGGATTGTATTTATCCGATTTATTTTTATCATTCATTATGTAGGAGAGGTTAATCAGAGCAGATGCTTTGGAACCCTCTGTGATAGACATCATATCCTGAGTAAACAGGCCATAGAGCTCTATGATTTTCTCTTCTCCCGGCAACAGGGTAAAGGATTCTCCTGTTGTCATGGGATTATCCATATAGCGTTCCATATAAAAATCGATGGTGATATCTTCGGCGGTCTTTTTCTCAAAGTTCTTGACTCTGACCGTACCAATGGGGTTGTTGTCATAATACTTGTAGAGCACAGGAAAAAGAGTGAGCATGTTCATATCTCTCAGTTCCACACCCTTCCCTTTTTCCTTTTTGGGTGGTTCTTCTTTCATGGGAGTCACTTTATTCTCCCTGCTGCTGTAGTCCCGTACAGCCCTTTCTTTGGCTTCCACTCCAAAATCAAGGCGTCCATAGATGGAAATTCCTATACCGTTATAGACCTGATCGTAATAATTATAGGAAACTCCAAGCCCAATAGAGAATGGATCTGTTATATTGAAGGTTCCTCCACCACCAGCAGTCAGCACATAACCGGACTGCTGACTGAGACCTGGATCCCAGCCCATACCGTCATAGATGAAATAACCGCCTTTGGCCGAGGTGAAAAGAGTGAATTTATCAGCCAGGGGCATGGAAAAAACGGGTCCCCCTGTAAAGCCGAGGATATAGATGGAGTCTTTACTTTGAATGGGGATCATGGAATAGCCCAGTCCGGCTCCCAGGCCGAACCCTTTCCACCCGGCGGGTTGAATGGCCGCATCTGCCTCAAAACCAAAACCAGTTTTAAAATGATCAGCACTGCTGCCTAATGGTAATGATGCAAATGGGATTGTATTGACGCTGATATTGTGTTCTTTCGTATCCTGAGCGAATAAGGCAGGAAGCAGAATGGTCAGGATCAGAAAAGCTAAAATACTACGTTTCATGGTTAGCCTCTTTTATTCTGATCTATGAACAGTTATACCTTATTATACTGCCGGAATCGTGGATTGACAACAAATCTATGAGAGGCATTTATCTGAGGAATGAGTTATAGACTAAAACAGAGCTATTTCCGGGAATACTCCTGAACAGCATCAAAAAGAGACAGAATATTTTCAGGAGGTACGTCGGGCATAATATTATGAATATTGTTGAAAACGTAGCCTCCTCCAGGAGTCAGAATATCCAGCCGCCTGAAAACTTCGGCTCTGACACGTTCCGGCGTTCCCTTATTCAAGATTTCCCGGGGGTCCATTCCCCCTCCCCAAAAGCAAATATCCTGACCAAATTCGGCCTTCACCCTCTCAGGTTCCATGTTCAGACAGTTCGTCTGTAGTGGATTGATAATGTCCATTCCCTCATCTATCAAGGAGGGCAGGAACTGATATATGGAGCCACAGCTATGCAGGAAGGTCTTCATTGAACTGTTTTCATGGACAAAACTGCATAGTTTTTTTCTATGTGAATGAAACAACTCTGTATACACATCCAAACCCATAAAAGGCCCGGAGTCCATCCCCAGGTCATCACCAAAGCGGAGCACATCGACAAGATCGCCGACGGAATCACAGACCTTCTCAAGAGTCTTCATATGCCGTTCCATCAATAATTCCATTAGAATCGCAACATTATCTTTGTCGATGTAAAGATCCATTAGGAAATTATCCATTCTTCTTAAGAAGGTACCCCACTCAAAAAGGTTGGATCCGCAGACAACAAGCAATGCCTTATCCGATTCTTCCCGTAAAGTGATCGTCCTGGCTCTCAATGTATCCCAAAAACCGTCATCCGCAGCATGATCCCATGGACTATGCACCATATTGGACCACAAGACTCTATCCATGGCTTCATCCAGAGCCTCTTCCATGCCTTTACGGCTATCAGGATAGCCATCCACCCAGGGAAAAAAGGCTTGATCATAGAAAGTGGCTCCAGCCGGTTTCACAGCTATGACAGTTCCATCTTTATGAGTATTGGTCCAGACACCACGTTCATTCAGAACAGGTTTAAACCATCCTGGATAATAGGCCTTGTACTTATCGGTCATCTGAAACTCCCGCCATTCTTCCGGGAAATCATTAAATTGACGGCCAATATCCAGAATGTCGACACCCAGGCGATCGATCAGTGCATTTCCGGGCTGTGCCAACTGCTGAACCACATCATAGACAAGGGTCGGGTCATTTGATTTCATATGCACCATAAGCCTGGCATGAGCGATGGCAGAAATGCCGGAACTGGGGGTAGCGCCTAAATCAATAGGGACCCGATCAGGCTGTTTATGATGAAGGGCCGTTTGCACTCTTTCTCTTGATGTCATTTGATTCTCCATTAGTATGAAAATCATAACACCACACTCAAGGATTTCACCATTGTATTTTCTAAGGATAATTATGGAAAAATTAAGAATTGCCGAGGAAAAACTATAAAAAAACCCAGCCTCGCAGCTGGGTCCAGAAAAAAGAGAAGAGAAATTACATATTATCCTTTAACGGCACCCAGTGTTAATCCTTTAACAAGGGACTTCTGGGTGATCCAACCAAGAATGACTGCCGGCAGAATAGCAACCGTAGAGGATGCAGATAACTGGGCAACAAACATGCCCTGCTGCTCTCTGAAACGGGACATATATACTGGTAGTGTCGCCGTAGAATTCCCTGTCAGGTTGAAGCCCAAAAAGAACTCATTCCAGACAAAGATCGCTACAAGCAATCCGGATGAAATGATTCCGGTTCTTACAAGAGGAATCGCAATAGAAACCAGTTGTCTGAACCTTGAACAGCCGTCAATTTCCGAAGCTTCGATGATTGATTTCGGAACATCCTTAAAAAAGGAATGCAGCATCCATACAACGATAGGGACATGAAATCCAATATAAGCGATGAGTAATCCCATGGGTGATTTAATCAAATTAAATTTCTGATACCATGTATATAAGGGAATAATGACCGCGACTGGAGGAAGAAGAATCGTGGTAATAAACCATACATATATCTTTTCTCCTGTGTTCCTTTTTTTGAATTTACCAAAAACAAGTGCAAAAGAGGCTGGTACAGCCAACACAAGGCAAGCCAATGTTGTGAAAAAGACCTGGAATAACGAGTTCTTCAAGTATCTGAACATATTCGCATCACTGAGGACCATTTTCAAGGTATTCAATGTCGGCTTGAAGATCAAACTGGGACTGACAGCTTGATGCTCTGTTTTAAAAGAGGTCAAAAACATATACAGAATGGGTGAAAAATACAGGATTGCTATGGCAAAGATAAAGAGAGTAAGCAACAGTAAATTAATTTTTTTCCTGATATTGTGTCTTCTTAATATTTTAAGTTTTTCTGGGTTCATAAATGTTTCCCCGCATCACTCAAAGGATGCACTCCTTTTTTTGATGATTCGATATAATACATTTACAGAAATAAGGGTTATAGCCACAGTCATCGTTGCCAAAGCACCGGCACGTCCGACCTGAGATCCATTAAATATTTCCATATAAACAGCATATGGGAGGTTATATGAACGGGTACCAGGACCTCCCGCTGTAGTGACAAGGATCAACCCGATTTCTTTCACTATAAATATGAGTCCCAGCATTATGGCAACCATGACATGTTGAGAGATCATAGGAAGCTTGATCAAAAATGTAGACTCGAACCAGTTAGCACCATCCACTTTCATACTGTCAACAACATCCCCTGAGATTCCCTGAAGACCAGCCAGAATGATTAAAACAAAAAATGGTATCCATTGCCAGGAGAAAAGAAAAATAATGACAGCCATGGGGTGATAACTGAGCAAATCAACGGGAGTAAATCCTAGAGATTTCGAAATCACACCATACCAGCCGAAGGTTGTATTAAATATTGTCGTTTTCCAGATAACACCGCTGGCTGTAGACATAACAAAGAAAGGTCCCATGATCAGTGTACGTGCTATATTGATTCCAGGAACCTGGTGATCCAGCAATATGGAAAATAAAAAACCCGCAACAGCACAGATTCCAAGAGTGGAGACGGTCAGCACAATTGTTTGCCAGAAAATACTGTAAAATTCTGGAATAATAGGAAACTCAGGGATCCTCAGATAATATAAATAATTTTCAAATCCTATAAACTCGATAGGCAGATCCGGTCTGGATAAATTCCAACTCAGAGTTGAATAAATAATTGTCAGAATAAATGGCACTTGTGTCATGACAGCCACTACTAGAATAGCAGGCAGCAGAAACAACCAATCCTTTTCCTTTTTCATTAGGGTTCCTCAAAAAATCTGTAATTCTACATAATTATATAATGAATTTTTAAATAATCTAGAATTTTTTTGATAAGCTTAAAAATTCAGGCAGTATAAAATGGAATTATACTGCCTGATTAAAATTAAATTAACTGGAAGTCAAATATTAACGATATTTTCCATCAACAGCGACCTGATTAAAGAGATCATTTGTTTTCTTAATAGCTTCATCCAATGTAATTTTATCTACAACATAGTCAGCCAGATACTGTGTCATTTTGGTTCCGGCATCTGCGAACTCAGGAATAGCAATATACTGAAGACCTACGTAGGGAACAGGTTCCATAGTCGGTTTTGTAAAGTCTGTTGATTCCAGAGTCTTGAGTGTCATTTCAGCATAGGGAGCTGATTTGTATGCATCCAGTTTGTATGTTGAAGAACGTGAGGCTGGAGGAGTCAATGCACCTGAAGGATCCAGTTCAGTAGTCAACTTGATATACTCTTTAGATGTTGCCCAGAGCATAAAATCAAAAGCAGCCTGTTTTTTCTTGGCATCACTCTTAGGATTCAGACCCATGGACCAGTTCCAGAGCCATGCTGTATTTGTTTTCATTTTCTGATGAGGAGGAAGAACATAGCCTACTTTGCCAGCTACTGCAGATCCTTCTGATTCAAGTGGAGGTGCAATAGATGTTGCATCATAATAAATACCACAATTACCAGACTGCATCAGCGCGATACACTCATTATAGGTATAAGAAAGAATATCTTTCTGTCCTGCTTCTCTCAGGATTTTTTTATACATCTGCCAAGCTGCTCTCTGCTCAGGAGTATCCACTGTGGCATTCCAGTCCATATCATAGAAGCGTCCACCGAAGGCATTTACCATGGTTACAAAAGGAGCACCGCTCATTCCCCAACCTGGTGCGCCTCTCATGGTCATACCAACACTACCCTTTGCCGGGTCATGGATCTTCTTGGCCAGTTCATAAATCTGATCCCATGTAGGAGCATCAGGCATGACGAGTCCTTTGGCCGCAAAAAGTTCTTTGTTGTACATAATGAAAGAGCTTTCTCCATAAAAAGGAACAGCGTAGGCATTGCCATCAAGTGATACGGACCCTACCATTCCCTGAATCAAGTCTGCACGATCATACCATGATTTTTTGGCAGCAGTCATTTTAGAAAAATAGGGTTCAAGATTCTCCAACCAGCCGAAACGAGCCCAGTTGTTTGCTTCATATGGACCGATAAAGAAGACATCATAGGTTGTTCCACCTGTGGATGCTTCTGTGGTCAGCTTCTGTCTCAGATCATTCTCAGGTAATACTGAAATCTGAATATCAACACCTTCTGCCTTGTAATTCTCTCTGGCTATTTTTTCAAGAGCCTGAGAAATTGGATTGTTGGCTAGAGCGATATTTACTACAGTTGTAGCTCCCGTCTCTCCACTTTCCGGTTTGACTTCCTGCTGGCCTCCTGCGAATGCCATTGTTGTTGACAACAGCACACTCAAGGACAGAACAGAAACCAATACTTTTAGAGTCCTTTTCATAGAATTCTCCTTCTAAAAAATTTAAAATTATTTGGTTCCCCAAATATAAAACAAAAAATAAACATCGACGAACAGTTAATCCTTTACGTAATCGTTTACTTATCCATATTAACCCTGATTATACCATCCGTCAATGAATACATTTAACAAAAATACAATATTAAAAACTGGATTATTTTAAAGACCAGTCCTTAACTACCCAACTGAATCTGTATCTTAATAAAATGTGATTTATTATCAGAGGCTGCCTCATAGGCGGCAAGGCTCTCATCGAAGTCATAAACAGCAGAGATCAGCGGTTTTACATCAATATTCCCAGAATCGATAAGTCGGATAGCCCTTTTATACTTATGGGCAGACCTGAATACAGATTCAAGGCGCAGCTCTTTGGACTGAATTCCGGAAATACTGAATTGCCCAAAACCATCCACAGGTATACCAACCAGTACGATGACTCCCCCCGGTGCCGCATACTCATGGAGAGTAGGAAAAACAACAGGGCTTCCTGATGCCTCAAAAATGCAGTCAACACCATTTCCTTCGGTTTCATTCATGATGCGATCAAAAAGGTTTTCATCGGATGCATTGATTGGTATGATATTATTATATTGGCTGGCTATGCCTAATTTCTGACTATTGATATCAGAGATATACACCCGGCTGCAGCCCCCTGCAAGGGCCGAAAGGGCTGTCAATAGACCGATAGTGCCGCATCCAGTAACCAGTGCGACATCACCTGGCTTAATATGCCCTTTTTCAGCGGCCTGAAGTCCGATAGCTAAAGGCTCAATCATAGCTCCCTCAGCATAAGATATCTTATCTGTAATTTTATATGTGAAATCTGCCGGATGAACAACAGATTCACAGAGACAACCCTGCACAGGAGGCGTTGCCCAGAATTGAACTGAAGGATCAAGATTATATAATCCTCTCCGACTGACAGAACTCTTGGAGTCGGGAATCCCAGGTTCCATACAGACCCGGTCCCCCACCTTCAGACCGGTGACATTCCGGCCTGTTTCTACAATAACCCCTGAAGCTTCATGACCAAGTACCATTGGTTCCTTGACAATATATGCCCCGATACCACCGTACTGGTAGTAATGAACATCACTGCCGCAGATTCCAACATTTTTTATTGCAATCCTGACTTCATCTGAATCGCATTTTTGATATATTTCCAGATCCTGAATAACCAGTTTCATTTTTTTTTCAAGAACAAGTGCTTTCAAATATCATCCCCTATGAATTAAAAATTAAATAAAAATAATTCAAATATATAATCGATTGCGTAAACGATTATATTATGGTAGAACGACATACTCCTTCTTGTCAAATGTTTTTTATATTATTTTTTTATTGCCGATTTATTCCGTCAAATTTATTGACGAGGAAGAATCGCTGATGTATTGTAAAAGCTGGTTAATCGATTACGTCAAGTTAAGGAGTAAGCGCTATGGGTGCTTCCATGAAGGATGTAGCACGACTGTCCCACGTGTCTATTGCTACTGTTTCACATGTTATTAATAAAACAAGGAATGTTAGTGCAGAAACAGAAGAAAAAGTACTCAAAGCCATCAGACACCTGAATTACAATGTTAATCCAGTGGCAAGAAACCTGAGAAGCGGTAGCTCAAAGGTCATTGGATATGTCGTATCAAACCTTGCAAACAGTTTTTTTATGGATATTGCCCTCAGCATCGATAAGGTCATGAGTATGAATGGATACCATCTTATATATATCAACTCAAACGAAGATACTGATAAGGAACGAAACAATATTGAAAGCCTGCTCATGCAAAATGTTGATGGCCTGATTATAGCGCCAGTCGGTATGGATTGCAGTTATATGGCCACAGTCATCGCAGATAGATGCCCCTGTGTATTTTTTGACAGAAAGCCCACCGGTTTCGACAGGGATATAATCATGTCCACTAATTATGAGGGTGCATTTGAAGGAACAGAACAACTCATTAAACAGGGTCATACACAAATCGGTTTTGTTGGTTCCCGTTATGATGAAACCATGCATGAAAGGGCCGATGGTTACCGGGGAGCCCTCAGAAAACATGGTATCAAGGTCGATGAAGATTTGATAAAATCAGGATCTGGAAGACCCAGACCCATGGATGATCAGCGAATCGGAGATTCCTACCAATTAACAAAAGAACTCATCGAAGATAAAAATGTCACCGCCCTGTTTTGTGCCAATATCCTGGCTGCCTTGGGAGTTAGTAATTTTCTCATCGAGAATGCGAACACAACCGGCCGAGACTTTGGGGTTGCAAGTTTTGATGATGCCTTTTGGTATTCCATGTCCATCCCCCCCATTATCGGGGTCCAGCAGAACAAAGAAGACATTGGAGAAAAAGTGGCAATGACTCTTTTAAAGCGGATCAAAAAAAGCAATGATCCAATTCAGGAGTACCGGATTCCGACGACCCTTATCTTAAGATAGGATTAGTCGGTCAATACTAATAGATTCAATTTCAGGAGGTATTAAAAGAAGATCTTTGTCTGGGCAAAATCGATTGCGTACGAAATTTTGAACAGAGAATGAGGATTGAGATGATAACAAGTAACTTAGAAAACAAAACTGCCTATGTAACAGGCGGAGCTCGGGGAATCGGAAAAACAGTAGCCTTGGGTCTGGCCAGAAATGGTGCAGATGTCGCTATTGTCGATATTGACCTGGAGACTGCATCCCGTGTATCAGATGAAATCAAAGCTATGGGACGCCGTTCAATGGCCATATCCTGTGATGTCACAAGTGCCGATGATGTTCAGGCCATGGTTGATAGAATCATCATAGAATGGGGGAAACTGGATATCGCCTTTAATAATGCCGGGATCTGCATCAACGTAGCAGCCGAAGAGATGACACCGGCACAATGGAAAAAAGTCATCGATATTAATTTAACCGGCGTTTTCTTCACCTCCCAGGCCGCTGGTAAGGTCATGATCAAACAAAAAAGCGGAGTTATCATCAATACGGCATCCATGTCCGGTCATATTGTTAACGTTCCCCAGCCGCAAAGTGCTTACAATGCCTCAAAAGCCGCGGTCATCTTGCTGACTAAATCCTTAGCAGTAGAATGGGCTCCCCATCATGTCAGAGTCAACAGCCTCAGCCCCGGATATATTGCCACAGAAATGACTCTCTCAGCCCCGGAGGAGTGGAAATCCCGATGGCTGGAGATGTCACCTGCCGGACGGATGGGAAATCCTGAAGAGCTGGTTAGCGCGGTGCTCTATCTTGCCGATGATTCTGCCTCATTTACAACAGGAACAGATTTAGTTGTAGATGGCGGTTTTACATCCATATAAAATGAGCGAAAGAAACTGCATTCTAACCTATGACATTGGAACAACTGGAAATAAATGCTCAATTTTCGATCTGAAGGGAAATATTCTAGCCTGGGAAACTGTACACTATAGTACTGAATACCCCAAACCAGGGTGGTCACAGCAGAATCCTGAAGATTACTGGAACAGTGTCGTCACAGGAACCCGAATGCTCTATAAAAGCCATCCTGAATTATTCCAGCGCATCAGCTGCATAGGGCTCAGCGGTCATATGAACGGCATGCTCCCCATCGATGCAGTTGGAGATCCACTGTTTTCAGAAATCATACATTCTGATAATAGAGCGGAATCCTTCTGTGCAACCATAAGAGAGAAAATCTCCGACTCAGAGTTCTATGATATCTGTGGAAACAGAATTGACGTTCATCTGTCGCTTCCTAAAATACTCTGGGAAAAAGAAAACTATCCTGATCTCTATAAGAAAACATTCAGCTTTGTTCAGAGTAAGGATTTTATCGCCGGGAAACTGACAGGACACCACGGCATAACTGATTACTCCGATGCCTCTCTCAC
>NZ_JAQIBL010000210.1 GCF_027859075.1 Oceanispirochaeta sp.
GCAAAACCCTTTCCTGCATCCCCCGCATGTGCTGCTTCAATGGCTGCGTTCATCGAGAGCAGATTTGTTTGAGAGGCAATTTCGTTGATGACCGTAATCAGAGAGAGAACATCATCCACCTGCTTCTGAATGTTTCTGATTACATCTTCATTCTCCTGGATCTTCTCACTCCCTTCAGAGGTAACCCGGATCAGGTTATTCACACTTTCAAAACGGTCAGTGGCTATCCCGGAAACATGCTGAATGGCATCGTCCATGGAAGCTATGGCAGCGGCTGTTTCGCTGATGGCCTGGTTCTGGCGGTCATTCTGTTTTCTGAAACTCCCCAGAGAGGCATGAATTTCCTCGATAGCAGCAGAACCCTCTGTAACACTGTCAAACAGTTCATAGGCACTCTTTCTGTTTGCTTCGGCATGGATACTTATCTGGGATGCACTTATAACGGCCTTTTCAATATTCCTTGATAATCGCATCCCCGCCCGCTCACTGAGGCCAATGCTCTCTTCCTGCAAAGAGATCATTTTTGTCACCTTCTGGAAATTCAGGACGAGAGCCTCTCTGAGTTCCACAAAAGGAACTGAAGCCATGAAATCTTTACCCGAGCCTCCGGTCCTGAGAGATTCAATTAATTTGATGATAATATGAATGTCCCGGTCTCTCCGGATGAATGTCAAAAAATGAAGCAGCAGGGATAGGGACAACAAGGCACTGACAATAATAAGAGGCATGGTTTACTCCAAGGGTTTGTGTATTGATTATCGAATGGAATGAGGATGAACTATAACAATATTCCCGGAGGCTCTTCATTAAATTTAAAAACCCGGAAGACAGAACTCCCGGGCCAGATTGCTTGATTACCTGATATTAAATGGAATGCGTTTCTTAGCTGTTATTCTGTTTATTCAATTCGTCCTGAATCATTTCTTCGGCTGATTCTTCGGGTATATCGTCCAGGCTTCTGGGGAGTACCAGATTGAGAATAATGCCCACCAGGGCGGCAAGAGCCACACCGCTTAATTCGAAGTTCATGCCGCTGCCGATGGGAAATCTGATCATTCCGCCACCGATACCAATGACAAGAATGACAGAGGAAATGGTGAGATGACGTTTTTCACCATAATTCACACCGCTTTCCACAACTGTACGGATACCCGCACTGGCGATGATTCCAAAGAGCATCATGCTCACACCACCCATTACAGGAACAGGGATTGTTTGTATAAGGGCTCCGAATTTTTGAATAAAAGACAGAACAACCGCCGTAACCGCGGCACCACCGATGACCCAGACGCTATACACACGGGTAATTGCCATGACACCGATGTTCTCACCGTAAGTAGTGTTGGGTGGTCCGCCGAGGAGGGCCGCGATAGATGTGGCGATACCGTCACCGGCAAGAGTTCTATGAAGACCTGGATCTTTATAGAAATCTCTTCCAACGACCTTGCTCAGGACTAAAGTATCTCCAAGGTGCTCTGCGATGGTGGCCAGGGACACAATCAGAAATGTTAAAATAGGAACCCAGTGAAACTTGGGCATCATGGGTTTGGTTATTCCGAACCAGGCCGCATCTCCCACGATGGCAAAATCAATCAGCTTATAGGCGGGAAAGATGAGACCCATGATCAGGGTGAATAGATACCCCCCCACAATCCCGATAAGGATAGGAATGACATTAAAAAAACCCTTGAGGACGATGGATGAAATCACCGCAATAGACAGGGTCACAATGGCGATACTGAAGAAGGCCAGGCTGTATGTTCCGGAACCGGCGGTCATGGCCATATTCATAGCGACAGGTGCCAGCTTCAATCCGATGACAATGATAATAGAACCGATGACAACAGGGGGCAGAAGTCTATCCATCCATCCGATACCGAAGCGGCTGATAATAAAGGAGATGAGGCAATAGAATAGACCTACACAAAATGCACCTCCCATGGCATAGGCCACACCAAAATCGGCTGAAGAGCTGATGGCGATGATGGGAGCAATAAAGGCAAAAGAAGACCCCAGGTAGGCGGGAACCTTGCCTTTAGTGATAAGGATATACACCAGTGTTCCGATACCGGAAGTAAACAAGGCTACCGCCGGGCTCAGACCTGTGAGCATAGGGACCAGTACGGTTGCACCGAACATTGCAAAAACATGCTGGATACTGAGTGGTATCCATTCTTTGAGTACAGGTTTATCGTGTACATCTATTCTGACTTCTGACATAAAGCCTCCATAATGATTTGAGATTGACCCTTATCAGAGAGCATCTGAAGAAGAGTAAAAAAAAGCCCTGAAAATATATCAGGGCTGATTTTAAAAATTATAAATGACAGAAGAAAAGTTTGGGGGGCTATCGTCCTTTGTTCTTTCTTCATCAAATTGTTTTTATCATGACTGTACACATTGGTCAATAGAGAGGTCTGACCTTTCTACCCGGGAAGGAGAATTCCAGACTCTACTTGTCCTGCCTGGAGTGAATCGATACAATGAACTCTCGGTGCCCGAATAAGAAAGCGGTACCCTGGAGGAAGAATCATGAACTTAGTCTGTCTGGATCTGGAAGGAGTCCTTGTACCGGAAATCTGGATTAATGTAGCCTTAAAAACCGGAATCAAAGAACTGAAACTGACAACCAGAGACATCCCCGACTATGATGTCCTTATGAATAAACGGCTGGGAATACTAAAAGAAAACAACCTGAAACTCACCGATATTCAAGAAGTGATTGCCACCATGGACCCCCTTCCAGGGGCCTATGAATTCAGTATGGCCCTCCGTTCAAAAACCCAGCTGATCATCCTATCGGACACCTTTGATCAGTTTGCCGCCCCTCTTATGAAAAAACTTGACTGGCCGACCCTTTTCTGCAACACCCTTGTCATTGATGAACAAAATCGCATCAGCGGATACCGGCTCAGACAGAAAGACGGAAAAAGAAAAGCCATAGAAGCCTTCCGCACCGCCGGATTCAATATCCTGGCTGCCGGAGATTCATACAATGATCTCACCATGATCAAAATGGCCGACAAAGGACTTTTCTTCCGCTCACCCCCATCGATTCAGAAAGAAAATCCCGAGATAAAGGCTGTTGAGGAATACAAGGATCTATTAGCGGCAGTCAATGAATTTCTGGAGGATCAGGAATAAAAGTCTCCTGTTCCAGCATCTTCTTCACGACTTTTTGAACCCGCTTAAAGGCTTCATTCACCCGGGGGATTGCCTTTTGGACCGTCTCAATATCCCTGTCACGGGAAGAGTGCTCCAGGAGTTCCGCCTCATTTCCAAGATCCAGCATGGAAAGATTCCGGGAACTGCCCTTTATGGAATGAGCAATGCCCCTGATATCCTCTGGACGTTCCAGGATGTCCGGAGCTGAAAGTTCTATCATCTGACCCTCTACCTGCTCCATATAGGGCTTGAGAAGAGAAATCAGAAGTTCCCGGTCATCCATAAATGTATCCATGGCCTGAATAAAATCAAAAACCGGCACCTTCTCGGGCAATGGCTTTTCAAGCTCCTCCGATTCAGATAGGACATCAAGATCTTCTATCTGACTCATCCCCATTGGTTTATACCAGTTATTCAGAACAGGCAGCAGATCTTTATTCTTGAAGGGTTTGGGGAGAAAATCATTCATCCCTGCCTTGAAGCATTTTTCCTGCTCTCCCCGGAGAGCATTGGCTGTGACGGCAACTATCGGAATTTTCAGGCCTTGTTCTCTGATCTGACGTGTCGATTCATACCCGTTCATAACAGGCATCTGACAATCCATAAAAATCAGGTCGGGGCTGTGAGAGATGGCTTTTTCAAGGGCTTCTTTTCCATTCTCTGCAAGAATGACGGAATATCCCTGTTTCACCAAAATGGATTCAAAAAGCTTTCTATTCACAGGATGGTCTTCGGCAATCAGAATGAGTCCCTCTTTTTTAGAACTGTTCAACCTGGTTTTGACTGTAATTGAGGCTTGAGGAGAAACTCCTGCAGAAAGTTCTTCAAGCTCTTCCAGTTCCTCCAGATCTCCCGGTTCGGCCTGATCGGGAAACAGAGCTTGAATGCATTTATCCCAAAGCTCTTTTTTCCTCACTGGCTTATTAATGTAGGCAGAAAACCATCCCAGGAGTCTCATCTTTGCTTCCTCTGTTCCCCGCCCGCCTTTCAATGACATCAGTATCAGAGCCGTCGAGGAGAGTGAAGGATTGGCATGTATCTCACTGGCCAGCTGCCAGCCGTCCATTTCAGGCATCAGCTGATCGGCGATGCAGATATCAAAGGGAGTTTTGCCGGATTGAGCCCTTCCCATCATCTTTTCAATGGCTTCTTTTCCACTGTCCGCTTCCTCAACCACACAGCCCCAACTGGTCAAATAACGGACCAGGGTATCCCGGATACACCAGTTATCATCCACCAGGAGGATCGATTTACCCTTCAGAGTCTCACCATATTCCAATTCAGAAGAGACGGTTCTATAGGGTATAGACCGGGGGAAAGTCAGGGTGAAAAAAAATTGTGAACCTTCCCCCTCACGGCTGTCAACCTGAAGTTCCCCCCCCATCTGTCTGACCAGATTCTTACTGATTGTCAGACCCAAACCTGTCCCTCCGAAACGCCTGGTAGTCGATGAATCGGCCTGAGTAAAAGCCTCAAAAAGACCGATTTTCTTGTCCCGGGGTATTCCTATGCCGCTGTCTTCCACTGAGACCTTGATTGTGACCGACCTGGCATCCTGCTCCACCCGTGTGAGGTAGATCATGACCTGCCCTTCCTGGGTAAACTTCACGGCATTATTGGTCAAGTTCACCGCAATTTGCCGCAGCCGGGTGGGATCTCCCTCTACCTGAAAATCTGTTCCCCCCTGGGCAAATAAACCGACTTCCACACCTTTTTTATGGGCTTCAAGAGAAATCAGATCGACCGAGTCTTCCATCAGTTCCTGAAGATTACAGGAGGTATATTCCAGTTCGAGCTGACCGGCTTCAATCTTGGAAAAATCAAGAATATCGTTAATCAGAGATAAAAGAATATCTGCGCTGAAACGGATCTGCGTTCCATATTCATCCTGCTCCTGATCGAGGGATGTCAGGTTCAACAATTCGGACATGCCGATGATAGTATGAATGGGAGTTCTAATCTCATGGCTCATATTAGCCAGAAATTCAGACTTGGTTTTTGTAGCCAGTTCGGCGGCATCCCTGGCTTTTTCCAGATTAAGCTCATAGAGATGCTGATCTGTAATATCCTCTTCCAGAAGAAAGATTCGGGAGTCTTCATTGCTTCTGGTCAGTTTGATTGAAAACCAGCGCTTGTTACTCATATTGTCCGGGATCACCACCACCAACTGATCATGGGGGGTTTTTCCACCTAAAAAATCCTGAAGGAAAGATTCCCATTCAGAACGCACCCTTTCATCCTTCAGGGTCAGACTGTTTTCATTCCTTCTAAAAAGAAATTTCAGCCGGTCATTACCATAAAGAATGGAACCATCTGTATCCAGGACAGCAATAGCCCGGGGAAACTGATGAAACAGATCCCGCCAATTGATGTTTTTTTTTCCTGGTTCCATCAGCTATTCCGCCTGAAGCCTGATCATCACTTCCAGAACCTTTTCAATGATGGCCTCGGGTTTCAAGGGTTTGATCAGATAACTGTTCACTCCCAATTCCTTTGCCTTCATGACGCTTTCTTTTTTCGTCATAGCCGATAGGATGACCGTCGGTAGATCAATGGAATGAGCCTGAATGTATTCCATGACCTCGAAACCATCCATCTCAGGCATCATCAGATCCAGCAGGAGAAGGTCAAAGCGATTCTCTCCCAGTTTGTCGGTAAACTCTTTTCCATTTTTATAATAAGACAAAGACCAGCTGGTTTTTTCTGTCGCTTTACTGATGATCTTATGAACAATAAAATCATCATCTACTACGGCAATTTTAACGTTGCGGGTCATTAGCCCTGCCAATTCATTTTTACTTTCGTCTTGAAAATTCAGCTGAAATGCTTCACTGGATCTCAGATTATTCTTGGAAGACAAGAGGACACTCTGAACCCCATCCTGCTCGGAAGTCATTGATTCCATCCCACGGATACCCAGGAGTCCACTGACGGCTTTTTCCAGGGAGGGGGCAATTTCAATGCCTTTGTATTGAGTGTGATATTTAATATAACTCTTGATATCGTCATCCAGTGTCAGTATACGGACCTGATTGAAGGTATCCACAAACTTTTCTACTTCCTGTAGAAGACGGTCCAATTTTGGTTTATCTTCGGCCCTCATCTGAATATCAGTCATAAGAATCAGGATGCGGGGATACTGAACCTTATAAAGTTTCAACAGTTCTGCAATCTTATATTGGAGCAAGCTGATTTTTTCATTGTTAAATCCACGGGCAATCTCGATAAATAAAATCTGATCATTCAGATGGGCATCCAGAAGGCAGGGGGTCTCATCGACACGGATATCGACACCAAGGATTTCTGACAGAGCAGAAAGCAGGGCATCTATCTTGATTGGTTTATTCAAAAACTTCCGGACCCCATAGGGAGCCACTTCGAGGATTTTCTGACGGTCTACATTGGCTGAGGCCAGGATAACCGGAACATCCTTGGCATTGGGATCCCGCTGTTTATCCTTTAACACGTCTAAACTGCTTTTTCTGGATAAGAGATAATCCATGATAATGACATCAGGCAAAAAACTCCTGATCTTGGAGACACCGTCCAAACCATTGATTGCAGTATTTACATCAAAACCATAATTGGTCAGTTGAGTCTGCATGAACTCCCTGTACATGGGTGCATCATCGATTATAAGAACTTTTTTCATCAGTTAGAGCCTTTATTGACGTTGTAAACAATATATACCTTAATTAACGGTTCTAAAATGGTTTTAATTTAGTGCTGTTCGTATTTCAATAGTATAGCCGCCCGGTTGTAGTCAAGAATAGATTGAATTTTTCGGTTTTTCAAATCATAATCCATTTTATGGAAGAGTTTAACTGCCGGGGGAAATTAAGTTCCCTGACTCTGGAATCAGTCCGGCCCCATCCGGAACTCCCGGAGCAGATAGAAGAACAACGTCTCTTTGTTGCCAAACTCTTTTATGATCACAGCGGCCTCCTTATCCGAAAGCAGGAAGCCCGCAAGACGACCTTTTATCATTACAACGAAGATCAGCTGCTGGAAAAAGAAGTAGAAGTACGGGAAGCCGAGCACATCAGCAGAGAAAGAGTCTATCAGTACTCCGCAGGACGGCTGCTGACTGAAATTTCCGGAAATGAACGGATAAGTTACCATTACAACAGCAGAGATACACTCAGTTACACGACAAGCTGGATAGGAGAGATCCAGGAGTCAGTCTGCTCCTACGGTTATAACGACCAGGGGCTGGTTGTTACGAAGGAAATCCGTGACACAGAAGGGCTCCTGCTGCGGAGTTACCAAATGAAGCGGAACCTTCAGGGACTCGTTTCCCAGGAAATACTGATCAACCAGAATAATATCATCCTGGAGCACAATCGCTATGAGTATAGCGTCTTTCATGGAGAGAACTGGCTCAAACGGGAAAGTTTCCGCCTGGAAGAGAGCAGAGATCCAGTGCTGATGGAAATTCTTTACAGGAATATTTCCCTGGCTCCCGAATCGGTTTCCGCCTCCCCGGCGGCATCCATTGCACCGACGCCACCCGGAACAGCTCAAGGTTCAGCCCATAGACTGTCGGAAGACATGGAGGTATCTCTCCCCGGAATAGAGCCGGAGATAAAAGAGTCAGAAAAAAAAGAAAAAAAACTGAAGTTCAAAAACGGTCTGTATCTGGGTTCAGTCAATCCAGAGAACAGGCCTGAAGGACAGGGCGAGTTTTGGAGTAAAGACGGCAGCCGCTACAGCGGAGGGTTCTTTAACGGAGAGATGGAAGGCAAGGGTAACCTTCTCCACAAAAACGGCAGCAGCTATACAGGGGAGTTCCAAAAGGGGCTCCCCCATGGCAAGGGGGAATGCCTATGGCCCGACGGCTGCCGGTACAGAGGAGGATTCCTCCGGGGAGAAATGCACGGCATAGGCTCCTTTACCTGGTCTGATGGTATCCGGTTCACCGGACTCTTCGAGCACAACAAGAGCACCGACCAGGGCCTGCTGGAAAATGCCGAGCTTCCTGAGAGTGATGAGGATGTCGAATGAAGATTAAATGCCTGATTCTCGATCATGATGATACTTCTGTGGAGAGCACTCCCTTCATCCATTACCCGGCTCATCTGGAAGTAATGAGGCAGCTCCGTCCCAATCATCCGGCAGTCAACCTGGAAGAGTGGTTTTTAAAGAATTTCTCTCCCGGAATCATGTCGTATATGACAGAGGAACTCGGATTCACCGAGGAAGAAGTCAATGAAGAGTATAGAATCTGGAGAGGATTTACCGAAGAGAGAATTCCTCCCTTCTTTCCCGGATATCTGGATATCCTCAGAGAGTACAAGAGGAGGGGAGGGATCATAACGGTCGTATCCCACTCGGAAGAGGATCTAATCAGACGAGACTATAATCACGCCGATGCGGAAGACCTGCCCGGACTCGTTTTCGGGTGGAATTTTGATGCAGAAAAACGAAAACCCCATCCCTACCCTGTCTTGGAGATCCTGAAACACTACGGCCTGGCCCCCCGGGACGCCCTTATTGTGGACGACCTGAAACCAGCGGTGGAAATGAGCCGCACCTCAGCTGTCCCCATTGCCGCCGCCGGGTGGGGACACAGTATCCCATCAATTCGATGTTATATGGAACAGAACTGTCAGCATTATCTGAGCTCCGTAGAAGAATTCAGGACTCTATTGTTTTCCTGAGAAATGAGTCTATTTCATCCTTCGTTTTAGCATCTTTGCTCACAAAACGAGCAAGCTCAACGCCCGTCTGATACACAATAAAACTGGGGATTCCGTAAACATCCTTCTCCTGACACAGATCGATGAACTTGTCACGGTCCAGTGATATAAAGTCATAAATCTCTCGATACTGCACTTCAAGTTCGGGAAGTATCGGTTTTAACGCCTGACAGTCCGGGCACCAGGCTGCCGTAAACAAAGCACAGACGGCTTTGTCTGATCCAATGAGCTCATCAAACTCATCTTTATCCTTAACATCTATCATTTTCCAGCTCCTGACCAACAGACAGTGAATAAAATCGTCTGTACAATCTTTATGAATTGCTTACAATATAATTATGCGTCAGTATACGTATTTATTATGCCTATATACCAGAGGGTAACAGCATATATCTCAAGTCATTCGGAGGATAACAGGATGTTTGATAATATAGAATTTAATTCGATCCCGGGAAACAGAGACAAGCATAGGCTGCGTTTTATGGGCCTGACGACCTGCGGCTTCTGCAGAAAAGCCAAACAGTTTCTGGATGACAACGATTTCAGCTATGAATATCTGTATCTGGATAAGATTGATCCCGATGAGAAGAAAAAATTAAAAATTGAGTTTTCAGAACACTTCGACAAAAGACTGAGTTACCCGACTCTTATCATTGATGATAAAGAAATCCTGACGGGTTTTATCCGTATTGCCTGGGAACAGGAACTCCTGGAAGACGCTTAAACCATGGCTGAAAAAAACATAGTACAGGTAAAGATGTTCCTGAAGGCCCTTTGTGAAAAGCAAAACCTGATTCTTAACAATGATGAAGATCATGTAAACTCGATTGCCGAAGGGCTAATGGAGATGTATAACTCCCTGGGATACTACTGCTGTCCCTGCCGTGAAGCCTGGGGGGATAGAAAAAATGACAGGGACATAATATGTCCCTGTGATTACTGTAAACCTGATGTTGCAGAGTTTGGACAGTGTTATTGCGGCCTCTTCGTATCAGAGGACAGCCAGGGTAAGGAACTCGGTTCCATACCCGACCGCCGTGATGATGCGCTCTGTCCCTGATTAATCAGGGAGGATGTCACCCATTTCCTGCAATTCCTTCAGGGCTGCATCTTTTTGTTTAACCTGGGTCTTTTTAATAGCCTTTCTCAGGATGTTATTCCACTGCTTACCCGGCTGATCTTCTTTCAGATCTTCAAGCAGCTCCAGTATCTCTTCACTTGAATCAATGTTGTAAATCTTTTCAGTATCATGGAAAAACAAATCGGCAAGGTCATTTATAAAATCACCCACTGTTCTGTCTTTTTTGCCCATTTTACGTTCTAGAACATCCTGTTTTTTTCTGGCCTTTTTTAAATCCCGGTCTTTTCTGGCTAAATCTGTGCTTTTCATAATCTACCTCACTTCAAAACCGTCTTGTAATATACCGTTATTTCAGATAAAGAATCAACAGTATATTTAGCGATTCAATAGATCTAATCCATCATGGATTCCCCAGAGCCACTGTTCCCGGTCACCCAGGATGGTGGCCATCAATAGAGCTTCATTGTACTGAATCAAATTATTCCAGGGCTCAAAAACATTTTCTGCACTATATATTCTGATAATATAATTATCCTCGTAGTGCTGTCTTACTGATTCAAGCCAGGGCGAAAAACTCCCTTTGTAGTATTCCTCCAGTACAGATAAAACCTCATGATCCGGCTTCTCTAAAGAAAAAGAAAACTCCAACCCATCTCTATTGTAGTTATAGACCCCCTCGTCTCTCTCTGTGATAAAATCATACTCAGCCCTGCGTATTTCATCTGCACGTGCGGCAGAGAGTACTACGGCAGTCAGGTGGTTGGTTTCCTCCCATCCCGGGGAGGCAACAGATAAAGATTCAAAACGACTGAAAGCTGACAATGTTACGGATCTGTGGACAGACCTGTATTCGGATCTCCCAAAGACTCCATCATCAAAATCATCATAGATGGTGACCATCTCCTCATCCTGGGAGAAAACAGGAGGCGCCGCCAGTGCTGTCAGAATCCAGAAAAACAGAAGCAATTTAACTTGAGAATTCAATTTTTTGTATTTCAATTCCAGCTCCTTCAAACAGATCCTTCAGGAGAAGGGCAGCACTTTCTTCCGCCAGATCCAGAATTCCTTCACGAACTGCCAGCTCCCGGATTTGAGGACTGAGGATTCTGATAAACCGGCTCCATTGGTCGGGAGTCATGGTCAGTTCCGGAAATCCATTATCCTCATCAGTTCTGTCTTCAATGATTATTTCTGTAATGCCTGGAGAGGGGAGAATCATATCCACTCGCGGACTCCCATCGGCACTCAAAGGCAGAGGCTGAATCAGCATTTTATCCGATGAAAAAGGAACACCCGCCCGGGCAATGGCAGAAATAACTATAAAAAAATCGGAATCATTCGCAGGGTCCACCCCACTCTCCCGGCATAGAGCATACAGAGAGGCATACTTCCACTTCGCCGGCAGTTTCAAATCCGGATAAAAGGAAAGGGAACTCTTGAGTAGATAAGCATCGGGATCATTGTTATAGAACCACTGCAAGACCTGCCAGTTCACATCATCACCCTCCTCCATAAAATCATAAGGAAAGAGGACCTTCATCCTGAACTCTGCAGACTGAAGGAGCGAGGCTTCACTGGTCTCCATAAGAGTGGAGTAGACTTTTTTGTCTGTCCGGCTCTGCCAGGGCAGGTTCAGGGTTTGACCCTGAATCAGAAAAAAAAGACTGAAAACAAGAGATACAATAAGGATGAAAAATCCTAATCTGAGAGTGTTCATGATGATTCGGCTCCCCGAGCCGCCTGGCCTGAACCAGGACCTTCACTCCTGAAGAGAATACTGATATCCTCCAACCCGGCAGACCGTAAAATCCCTTTCAGCAGAGAGGCCGCTCTTTCTTCTGCTTCTCCGGCAATGTCCTGTTCCAGAACCTGAAGGCGGATTTTCTCCCCCTCTTCACTGATCAGAGGGAGAAAATCTCCTGTATCGATAGAGGAGAATCGTTCCTTTATCAGAATTTGATGAATCGTTGCATCATCTGCATCTACCAGAAAGATCTGTCCATGAGGAAGGATCAACCGGGCCTTTTTTCCCTTCAGCTGCAGGTCAAACCCCTCGGCCAGATCCACTCCGGCATATACATTAAAATCAGCCGTAAAAAGCAGAGACTTATCCTGTATGAAATTCTTTTTTTCCCTGACATAAAAAACCGAACGGTAACGCTGTGTAACCGTGGTCAACTCTCCCAGCATCTCCAGTTTTTTTGTCAATGCCAGGCGTTTGTTCTCTCCCTGCTGCTTCGTGTACATCCAGGCCCCGAGGGGCAGGAACATTGCCAGGAAAACAAGAGAAACAAGGAGAAAAATACGGAGAGAAGGGGATGATTTCTTTTTTCCAGGAGACAAGATTCATTATGAACCGGATCAGAAATAGAAATCAACTATTTATTTTAGTTGAATTATTGATTTATTGATTCCATCAGAGGAGCAAGGAGTTTACAGGCCAGCATAAACTGCGGTTTGTAGTCTCCTCCAAAAGGAAGCACAGTATCCTCCTTATCCAGCCTCGACTTGAACTCATTACCCAGCTGCCCCAGTCTGTCTACCAGGACAGGACAACTGTCGGGATGAGCCTTAAGCCAGAGGGGACAACCTCCGGAGCCCATTATAAGAACGGCTTCCATCTGTTGAAAAAAACTGTTAAATCCAAAACCCTCCAGATTTTCCGAAACAGCAAATCCAAACCCCTTCTTCAAGGCATCTTCATAACCGGGAATCTCCTTGACCCGGGAATCTTGACTCCCGCAGCTGATGAGCAATGACAGAGCCAGGAAAGTCGGGAAATAATGATAATCCATCCGGTCCTCGTCCTCGATGTCCGCAGCAGTGGCTGAAACACTCCAGGAACCCTCTTCCAGTCCCGGTTCTGCCGGCCTCTGCCCCTGAACGAGAGAATGACAGAAACTCAAAAGGGAATCGGATGAATAGTTTTCATTGGGAACCCGGCCGGCCAGAATATGTTCCAGAAATATTTTCATCTGTCCCACCCGGGAGGTCATTTTTTCGTAATCATTATCTTTGTTGATCAGAAATTTTTTAATCGTTAGTATCATGCCTCTATTTTAATAAAAAGTTACAAAGATTTATAGAGAGTGTTTCCTTTTAGAGGCATCATTTCAGAGCATCAAAAGCCCTGTTTAGATCATCCTTGAGATCATCAGACTCCTCAATGCCTTATATGGATCATTTTTTGTATACTCCGGGATGATCCATGGACTGATCTTGTGGTAAACCCTTTCACAGCTCCTCCTTCAGGATGTAGAATACATTTATGAGTGACAACTTATCCGGTATTATAAATGATAATACCCATTATTTCCCGAAAAGAGTGTATTACAGCGATACCGATGCAGGGGGTGTGGTCTACCACAGCCGATATATTGATATGGCCGAACACGGCAGAAGTGAACTGATCAGATTGCTGGGGGGAGATCAGAAAAGTCTCCTCGATGAATCAGGTTTAGCCTTTGTCGTACGCTCTCTGAATGTAAGCTACAATAGACCGGCATTTCTTGATGATATGCTGTCTGTACGAACCAGGCTCTCGAAATGTGAAAATTTCACACTGATTTTTGATCAGAAAATCTATAGAGACAATGAATTACTCACAGAGCTGGAGGTGAAAATCGGCTGCATCTCCCTGGGAGACGGAAAGCCGAAACCCATGCCCAGGGAGTGGAAACAAGTCATCGAAGAAAAAATGATGTCTTGATCCAGAAAAGCCTGAACCCGCTCTGCTCTGTGGTTTGACCTTATGGGAATACCTTATGTAATTACCAGGAACCGATATTGTCCCGTATGGTCTGACGGACCAGCTTCCGATATTCTTCTTTGGTGGCCTCATCCAGATCGGGCCTTCCCTCTTCCAGTTTCTTGATATAGGCGCTGCTGCCCCCCGCCTGGTAGCCTGTTTTCATAAGGGGAAGCTGGGTGGAGTCCATCAACCAGATGGTGGGAAACCCTTTGACTCCAAAGAGTGAAGACATGACCTCATTCTGCTTTTTGACTTCCTCCGTCTGTTTGATGCCATTTGGGAAATCCAGATATACCAGAATATAGTTCTCCTCGGCATATTCTTTGAATTCTTTGGTTCCAAATACCTCGGCCCAGAGCTTATGACACCAGGAACACCAATCAGAACCCGTAAAATTCAGCAGAATATCTTTCCCTGTATCCTCGGATTCGGAAAGAGCTGACAAAACATCGCTGGTCCATCCCACAGGAGGATAGGCATCTGCAGAGATAAAAGAAAGGGAAGAAAATAGAAGGAAAACACTTATAGCGAAAGTCTTCATTAGAGATGACTCCTTATAACAATGATATATGTTCTTTAATATATATCATTTATTAGGGTAAATTCCAGAAGAATCGTAGTTTTTAAGGGGAATTGCGGGATTGTGCCGGAGAATTTAGGGAAATTCATCAATCACAAAGGATGAGGTTTCTGAATCCTTCTGTTCCGGTACTTCTTCTTTTTCAACCTCGATTACTTCTTGCAGCTCTGCCCGCTCTGCCCGCTCGACTGCCGCACGCCTCAGGATCATCTCTATCCGTTCCAGATACTCTTCGTCATAAATAAAGAGTCCCCCCATGATGTCTTCAAGATCTTTCATGATAACCGTTCCCTCTGTCACAGGAACGTCATCCCGTGAAAGGGGCATTAGATAGGAAAGTCCTGGAACAAGAGTCATAAAAAGACGGGGATCGAACTCTCCGATGAAACTTCCTGAAAAGATATTGCCATCTATATCCATAACTTGTTCTTCCCGGCTCATCTCAGCCCAGTCGGCAGGGTATATATCCGAACAGCCCCGATACCAGACCTTCACACCAAGATTTCTGATCCGGGTGATGATCTCTCGAATGCCCGCGCCCCACTGCTCTCCCAGGGGAACTAAAAGAGTCTGCTGCCCGCTAAAATTCAATTCAAGACCATCTGCTCCCAGATCAATCAGCCTTTCGGCTTCTTTCACCAGCCTATTCTGCCAGATCCTGCTTTCGGGATTCATGACAATGAATGATCTTTCATGAGCCTTCTCCACCACCGGTTTCCCCAGAGCATCCAGAAAAACCGACTTTTTCAGTTCAAAGTCATTCTCGACGACACTCTCATCTGCAATACGGAGATTCAGGTAAAAACTGACCTTCTGCCCCTTACGGTGGACGGCCCGTATGGCTTCTTTCAATCTAGCGGAACCACCCAGAAATTCAGATGGTTTAAAGTCAGGATAAAGGAGGTCATGGCCATGGGCATAGCCGAAGACATGAAGCCAGTGGCCTTTTCCCAGCTCTTTTTTCATAATTTTTGCAATATCTTCCAGAATCAGAAAGCCTTTCTCCACAGGAACCAGACAATCATAATCGGGCCCGATCAATCCCACCTGGAGGAGGAATTCACCCGTAGGTGCGGCTTTTTCCAAGACAGGCCACTTTACTTTTTCGATGATCCGGTTCATCCAGGTCAACGCCTCTTCCGCCCCTCCCTGATATTGAGTCAAAATCCAGCAGGATCGGCCTGTCTTCACGACAAATTCGACATGTTCCGAGGTTTTGCTTTTTACAGTAATCTTGGAGATCCGGCCTTTTTCATCGGGCATGGCGCTGAGGATAATTCCCCCCGTTGCATCGCCGATAATGATGGTTCTGCAGGACCCACTGATAGGATAAAGGACAGATATACCTCTGGTCATACCCTCGAGGGTCTCGAGTCTCTCATGAACCTTGGAAAGAAGTCCCCGCTCACCCTCATGATTAGGCCACCAGAACCAGGAGGTATCAGGATTCCTGATCTCTGCATCCAGTTTCAATATACTGGCCTGGGAGCTGGATAGTATTCGGAATATATAAAGAGGACCCGATTTAGTCGTTTCCACGGCACCATCAATATGAAGGCTGCATACGAGATCATCAGTATGGTAAATTATCGATTCACTGCTCAATAATGAGCCTCCCTGTATCAGGGAAGACCGGTTGTTCCCTTCAGGTATCCCAGGACCATGCTCTCGGCCTGATTCAGATACTGATCTAATTCAAAGGCGGATTCATCAATCAGATATTGGACTGATCCCCCCATAAGGAGAGAGACAATCATGGCATCGACCCCAACGGCCCGGTCTGCCTTGAATTCACCGGAAACAACACCTTCCTGAATCACCTCATATAAATTATATCGCCAATTCAGGTAAGATTTTTGAATTTTTTCCTTTAAATCCGTATCCATTGTTCCCTGAACCCAGAAATCAAACTGAATATACTCCATCTTTTTTTCCAGAATGGATCTTTTTTTTTCCTGAAAGAAGGCATGGATCTTGCCGGCAGGGCTGCCGTCGGAGCTGGCGAAATCACTATTCCTTTCTTTCTGAAACAAGAGCAGAATAAAGTCAAGGAGTCTGGAAAGAAGCTCCTTTTTAGTGTGGAAATAATAGTGAAGGATACCCTGACTCATTCCGGCTTCTTCAGAAATTTGCCGCATCCTCAAACCACTTATTTTTTCACGGGCTATTACGTCGAGAGCCGCCTTCATAATTTTATCAGAACTGCTTTCCAAGTCTTTCTCTTTTTGGCTCATAATCAAAACAATATATCATAATGGATGAAAAGAATCAGCTCTTTACTGTTTTAACAGCTGGGGATATATTTTTAAACCATGAGAAACCTTGACAAATCACTCCCGTTTTATTTGCTGCTGATCATGACTTTTGGACTCTTTTCGTGCTTTTCCGCCAAAGAAACCCCACAGGATCTGATCTTCTACTATTTTGAATCCTGCCCTTCCTGTGATGAATACATCCTGGCAGAAGAATTGAGCGGGAAAATCAACAACCTGAACAAGAAGGCCAAATGGGATGGGACACACTATAATCTGATTGTTCCCCAGGGGGTGGATCGACTCAAAACAACTCTGAAAGAAAAAAATCTGCCCGATATTTCACGCTCTCTTCCCTTGCTGATCATTGGTACAGATTATATCAATGGATATGATGCTATTGAGACTAAGCTGAACGAACTCCTGACAGAGTAAACCCGCGAGGCCCCTCAGAAGAGGAATATGAATATCCCCATCAGAAAGAACAGGACCGCTGTTGCCAATTTGATTTTACTCTTATTCCTTTGGAACAGTTCATTGATCCTGTCGGAGTCGCTGCCTTTATAAAAGAGAAAAAAGACAAGAATCAGGGGCAGAATAAAAGCAATATTATAAAGTGTCAGAGGAAATAAGGCCGTCCATTTCTCCTGCTTGACCATATACACCAGCATGGGAAGATAAATTTGTCCTGTGCAGCCCAATTCATATAAAGAGATAAGAATTCCTGCCCCGAAACTACTCAGAATGACTAAAGAGGAACGGGTGCTTGCCCTGACGACTTTGTGGATTTTCTTCTTCCTCTCAGCAGAAAGCTGCAGGATGGACTGAGACGCCCGACCCTGCCGAATGAGCCTGTAATCAACAAGACTCAGTCCTGCAAACAGAAACAGACTCCCTCCCAGGATATACTTGATGACACTGGAAACCAGCGAAAATGAATCAGCCATGCGGATAAACTGAAAAGCCCCCAGTCCCACCAGGAAATAAGTCACAAACACAGCCAGAGTGAAACTCCCGCCGATTTTCAGTATATCCCGACCCTTTTTTCCCAAAAGTCGGAGGTAGGATATCAGAAAAATTAGAGTCGTAAAGGCACAGGGATTAATCCCATCCAGAAGGCCCGCCAGAAAAACAGCCAGTCCGCTTAAATCCGGAAGACGGCCTGTGACATCCAGACTCAGCAGACCTTGCTCCGGGGGAAGTGATTCAGAACGAGAGCGGAGTAAGCGGGGGAAGTCATTCCTGATTTCTTGTTCACCGCTAAATAGATACGATCCGGCGATAAGAATAGGAAAATCCTTGACCATGCGGCTCCGCTCGGTCAGGAGTGCTTCCATTCTCTCATAATTGCCCGGCTCAAAAACATTGAGTTTTTCCGGTTGCAGAATCAGGCCTGACTCTTTTTCCAGTGCCGGCAGATCATTGCTAAAGAACTCTTCACATATCTCACATCCAGGGGAGTAAAAAAACACAAAAGGCTGAAAAGCATCGAAATCCGGCGCTGGAATCGCTTCAGGTAGGATCGTTTGAACTGGGTTGATCGTATACAGGGAAGGAACATCCTCTCTGTCTGAAAGCATCAATACGACAATGGCCTCATCCATCTGATGCAGGGGGCCACTGATCCTGATCACGGTGCTTTCACCACCCTTCAGTGCCACTTCTGAAGGTTCGATGATCCAGCCCTCCCTGGAAGCCATAAAATCAATGATGAGATCTTCCTTTTCGGGATTCTTAATACTCAGATCAGCCTTAAACTCCCGAGAGCTCTCTACCGGGAGGAACAGGCGGGGTGGATCAAAAATGACTTCTGCAAAGAGGGAACCCAGGCTCAAGAACAGACAATACAGGACGAGGATCTTTCTCAAAAACGATCTCCATACTCAACGAGGATACGGTCCAATTCCTTCCTTTCCAGTTGGGGGGGAGTCCAATCTTCCGAGGCATAACCAACGGGGAGAATTAAATAGGGACGCTCGTTGTCCGGCCGGCCCAGCAGATCCATCAGGAAGTTCATGGGAGCCGGAGTATAAGGCAGAGTGGAAAATCCCTTCATATGCAGGGCAGCGATCAGAAATCCCGTTGCCATCCCCAGGGATTCTGCAGAGTAGTAATGGTTGATCTTACGTCCATCCCGCCCCCTGCCGAATTTCTGGAGAAACACTACGATCAGACAGGGAGCCTCTTCCAGAAAGGCCTTATTTGCATCGGTTCTCATCTCGGAAATATTATCCTGCCAGACCTTGGTACTGTCCCTTTCGTAAAACAGGGTCTCCACATGTTCTGCTTCTTTCCGGATTCTTCTTTTAAGAGTTGCTGAACTTACCAGAGCAAAGGTCCAGGGCTGACAATTCGCGCCGCTGGGTGAGGTTCCGGCAATGACAATGCAGTCCCTGACAGCCTGAAGGGAAACTTTTTTTTTGGAAAAATGCCGGACAGACCGGCGGGTCTGAAATTTTTTGACAAGCGGGTCGGAACTGGGGCGACCGGAAGAAGCAGGATGGCCCCTTTCCTTTAAAAAAGCATCAACCCCGGGATATCCAAATTTATTCCGGGCCAGATCTTCAGAGAAAAGGGCATAGACCGCCAGAGCCTTAGTGCAAAGGGTTTTCCCCTTGTCATAGAGCAGGACATTAATTTCTGCATTTTTTCCAGTGTTCTTATTCAGAACGGCCTCAAGATGAAAGGGTTCATTTTTCATATAAGCCGGGGAGATATAATCCACTTCGAGAGATTTCGTCACTCCCGAGGTCTTACAAAGGGTGTACACAAACCAGCTGGCTATTTCATCCATTAGAGTGGCCTGAATCCCGCCATGAAGGACACCCTGATAACCCTGAAAGTTTTCACTGGGAGGAGTCCAGTCAGAAAAGACTCTTTCACCATCCATTCTGAAGGTCATTCCCAACCCCTGAGTGTTTAACACATCAGGAGCACATCCGAAGCAGCTGTAACCGGGAAAATGGACAAAAGGATTGTAAATTTTCTGTTCACTCATAGATTCTGTCCTCCTGAAAAAGCAATCTCAAACCAGGCGCCCCCATCCTCTTCATTACCGGCAATAACGGTTCCTCCGGCATTTTCAATGATTCTTTTTACAACAGCCAGACCGAGTCCTGAACCTTCTGCAAGTGAAGAAGATGACTGATAGAAACGCTCAAATATCCGGCTTTGATCCTCGATTGAAATACCTGGTCCCTGATCGGAGATTCTAATACTGCATTTCTTCCTGTCCTGTGTCAGGCGCACTCTGATACGGCCCCCCTCAGGGGACCATTTTACTCCATTATCCAGGATGTTGGACAGAGCCATTTCAAGACGGTGAGGATCACCCAGAACAACGCCTGAGGGGCCTGAAATATCCAGAAACAAATGTTTTCTTAGTGCCTTTTCCTGGATTCCTTTCCAGGCTTTCCTTCCCAGATCCTTGAGGGAGCATGAAACCCGGAGTTCTTTGGTACGCTCCGATTCAATTCTTGTTAACTCCATCAAATCACTGATAATTCTGGATAGTTTTTCCACCTGCTGCCGGCTATCCTCAACAAGCTCCTGACGTTTATCGACGACCTCTGGCAGATCACTGTTCAAGAGCTCCAGAAAGGTGTTCAGAGCCGTGATCGGAGTTCTCAGCTGATGGGAGGCATCCTGAAGGAATCGCTTCATGATATCCCGTTCCTCCTCGAGAGCATGAAAACTCATGGCCAGCTGGCGTCTCATGCTATCCAGGCTTTCCGTCAACTCTTCCAGTTCAGCACTATCAGCCTCAGGGAGGGCTTCGTCCCAACGGCGGGCACTGATTTCAGCGGCAAATTCTGAAAGGCGGATGATGGGGCGTGCAAACCTCCTCCCGATATATCGGCCAATAAAAACAGCTGCCAGAATGGCCCCCAGTGTCGCCAAAAGCATCCCTTCCACAAGTAGGGATACGGGATGAAAAAAATATTCATCAAATCGAAGAACTTCCAGAGAAAAACCTGTGAGAGGTACAAAATCCAGTGTTTTACGGGCCACCGGCATCAGTGGAAATGTTGATACAGTGGTCAATCCTAATCCGGGATTATCCGAGAGGGCAAAGGACTCTGACAGGATCTCCCCCTCAGGAGATTTAATCCTCAGGGCTGTGTTATTTGTAAGACCAAAACGACTGAGGGCGTCATTGAGTTTTTTGTGGGGAACTTCATCCTGGTAATACATCTCCAGCTGCACTGCGGCTTCATCGGCTATCCGGTTTAGATATTCCTCTTCCCGGTTGTTGAAAATTCGCAGAGAGATTCCCAGAGTCAGCAGTCCGACCAGGAGGATAGAGATAAGAGCTATGAGAATAAAACTGTAGACAAAGCGGATCTGCAGGGAACGCTGTTTCATTGTTCAAGAATACAGGAATTGTGAGCTTATGGAAAGAAAAATGATAATGAGGCTCCCCGGAGGGAGCCTCAAAAGTCAAACAGGACTGTATTAATTATTTTTGATAAAGAGGTCTTTCAACATAGGTAGTATGCAGCAGGTGATGAGCCTTCTCGCTCAGGGGTTCACCCAGGAAGTCCTTGTAAATCTGAATAATCTCAGGATTTTCATGAGATTTTCTGATAACAGACTTCTCATCATCGCTGTAAATACCGGCGATTCTCTTTTCACGAATGTTATCTTCAGTTCCATAGGGCTGTCCACCACCGGCAATACAGCCACCACGGCAGGCCATCACTTCGATGAAGTGATAAGGAGGCTCAAGACCATTTTTATTGGCTTCTCGGATTTCTTCCATAATGGATTTAACATTAGCCATGCCATGGGCCACAGCAACTTTAATTTCGGTGCCGGCAAAATCAACAGAACCTTTTTTGACACCATCCATACCACGAACGGCTTCTACATTGACATTGCCAAGTTCATCGTTGGTCACCAGTTTGTAGGCGGTTCTGACGGCCGCTTCCATAACACCTCCGGTTACACCAAAGATGGTACCGGCACCGGAATAGGCACCGATGGGACTGTCTGCATCAGAGTCAGGGATGTTAACAAAGTCGATACCCGCAGCTTTAATCATACGGCCCAGCTCTCTTGTTGTGAGAACCAGATCTACATCGGCCACTCCTGAAGCAGACATGTTGTCATCCCGCCCGATTTCATACTTTTTAGCGGTACAGGGCATGATGGCTACTGAGTAGATATTGTCCTTGTTGACCCCTGCCTTGTCCGCATAATAAGTCTTGGTAATGGCCCCCTGCATCATCATGGGAGACTTGGCAGTCGAAAAATGAGGGATCATATCGGGATAGTATTTTTCCATATAGTCGGTCCATGCAGGACAGCAGGAGGTAATCTGGGGAAGGACTCCGGTTCCTTTGGTTATTCTTTTAACCAGCTCGGTCCCCTCTTCCATGATTGTCAGGTCTGCCGCAAAGTTTGTATCAAATACAGCATCGCTTCCAAGCATTCTGAGAGCAGTATAAATCTTTCCTGTTGTAATGGAACCGGGTTCCATGCCGAAGACTTCGCCCAGGGCAACACGGACTGCAGGGGCAATCTGAACAGCAACATGCTTGCTTTCATCTTCTACAGCATCACAAAAATCCTGAGTCTGGGACTTTTCATAGATAGCACCAACAGGGCAATGAGCAGAACACTGACCGCATTTGATACAGGGGCTTTCATTCAGGAGAACACCTGCTGCGGGAGCGATTCTGGTTTGATGTCCTCTATGGAGGAATTCCAGAGCCCATACATCCTGTAGCTGCTGGCAGACCTGGGCACAGCGTCCACAATGGATACACTTGGTGGGATCGAACACTAGAGAGACAGTAGATGTATCTTTTGGAAGACGTTTCACATCCATGGGGAATGGAATTTCCCTGATACCGAAGTCCGCCGCAAGCTTCTGGAGTTCACAAATCTGGTTTCTGGCACAGGACAGGCATTCCTGAGGGTGATTGGACAGAGTCATTTCGATGACTGTCCTTCTGACTTTCTGGATTTCGGGGTCATGTGTTATATAATTCTGACCGGGAACGACAGAGGTAGCACAGGCTCTGACCATCTTGGGCGATCCTTCTACCTTGACCACACATATGCCGCAGGCAGCCCAGGGTTCCAGGTCTGAATGAGTACAGAGTGTGGGAATCTTAATGCCGGCTTTTTTAGCGGCTTTCAAAATGGAAGTATCTTTTTCAACCTCATAGGGCTGTCCATTAATCTTTATTTCTACAGTTTCCACTGATTTTTCTCCTTCTGACATCGGGTTAAGATACTGTGATGGCATCGAATTTACAGCCATCATAACAGGCTCCGCACTTGATACACCTATCCTGGTCGATGATATGGGGTTTCTTTCTTTCACCTTCAATACAGTTCACAGGACACTTCCTTGCACAAACAGTACAACCGATACATTTTTCAGCAACGATCTCATAACGTACAAGATCCTTACATTTTTTGGCAATACATTTTCCATCTTCAATATGCTGTCTGTATTCTTCGGGAAAGTATTTCAGTGTCGAAAGAACGGGGTTGGCAGCTGTCTGACCCAATCCACAGAGGGAGGCCTTCTTCATGGCATTACCGATGTCCCTCATCTTCTTAAGATCTTCCATCTTTCCTTGACCCTTGGTAAATCGATCCAGATATTCATAGAGTTTCTTGGTTCCGATTCTACAGGGAGCACATTTACCGCAGGATTCTTCAACACAGAATTCCAGGTAGAACTTGGTAACGTCAATGATACAGTCGTCTTCATCCATGACGATCATACCACCGGAGCCCATCATGGAACCAATGGAGATGAGGTTGTCAAAGTCGATGGGTGTATCCAGAAACTCTTCTGTAATCACACCGCCCGAGGGACCTCCGGTCTGAACGGCTTTAAATTTTTTGCCGCCTCTGATTCCACCACCGATATCAAAAACGATCTCTCTCAGAGTCGTTCCCATGGGGACTTCTACCAATCCAGAGTTTTTAATCTTTCCGGTGAGTGCAAAGACCTTCGTACCCTTGGACTTCTCTGTTCCGATTTGTGAGAACCATTTACCACCCTTGGTGATGATGACGGGAACATTGGCAAAGGTCTCCACATTATTGATCACCGTAGGCTGGCCAAAGAGGCCCTTTACCGCGGGAAATGGCGGCTTGGGAATAGGCATTCCCCTTTTGCCTTCAATAGAAGCCAGAAGGGCGGTCTCTTCTCCACAGACAAAAGCACCGGCACCCAGTCTTACTTCAATATCAAAATTGAATCCGGATCCCAGAATATCATTCCCCAGTAGTCCGTATTCTCTGGCCTGTTTCATGGCTGTTTCCAGCCTTTCGATGGCAAGAGGATATTCGGCTCTGATATAAATGGCACCATAATCGGCACCGACACAGATACCGGCAATGATCATGGCTTCCAGAACTGAGTGGGGGTCACCCTCCAGTGTTGAACGATCCATATAGGCACCGGGGTCTCCCTCATCAGCATTACAGACAACATATTTTTGCTGACTTTCGACCTGTCTTGAAAAATTCCATTTCAGCCAGGTTGGAAAACCGGCTCCACCGCGTCCTCGGAGTCCGGAGATTTTTAGTTCTTCAATGATATCTTCGGGAGTCATCTCAAAAAGACATTTTTCAAGGGCGGCATATCCATCCCGGGCAACGTATTCATCAATGCTTTCCGGATTGATAAGACCACAGTTCCTTAAAACGATTCTGTACTGTTTCTGGTAGAACTCAATATTCTCAATGTCAAAGGCATCCCCTTTGGCTCCCTTTTCGGGCTGGTACTGAAGGCGCTCTACAATTCGTCCTTTGACGATGGTTTCTGCAATGATTTCTTTTGCATCTTCGGGAACAACTTCTACATAAAAAGCCTGTTCGGGAAGTACTTTGACGATGGGTCCTTTTTCACAAAAGCCGAAACAGCCTGTCTTAACAATCTGTACGTCTTCGGCGACACCATGAGCTTCCGCTTCTTTCAGAAGAGCTTTATAAATATCGTCTCCCTTTGCGGATTCACAGGCGGTTCCACCACAAACCAGTATATAATTTTTTACTGCCATGTTTTCCTCTCTTTTCCTATTTGATGATGTCGCCGGCGGGCTTATCCTGAATATGGTTTTCAACCATTTTTTTATGCATAATGTGCTTTTCGACAATTTCTTTTGCCACAGCTGCATCCACATTTCCATAGATGATATCAGGCATTCCGGGAACCTTGACTTCTACAGTGGGCTCACTGTAGCAGAGCCCCATACATCCGGTCTGCTTAACGACAACGTCTGTTAAATTATTACTTTTGATTGTATCCAGAAAACTGTCCAGAGCCATTTTTGCACCAGCTGCGATACCACAGGTTCCCATTCCTACAATAATATGAATTTCTTTTCCTTCTACGTCTCTGCGCTCCATCTCAGATTTCTGGGAGCTGCGGAGTTTCCGTAGTTCTTCAAGGGTCATTTTTGCCATTGTTTTACTCCACTATTGGTCTACCAAGGCCTAAGGGCCCAGGTGCTTTTCCAGTTTAGCCCTAAGGGCCTTGCTGTTTTTATTGATCCAGCAGTTCTTCTTCCTGTGATTTCAGATAGTCCCGTAATAAAATCATAGCACCCGATTCATTGAAGTTACCCAATATGTCCTGCAGCTCGCTCCTCTGCAGTAAATATTCACCGACCTTTCCTTCTTCACCTATAATCTTCCGATTAATTATCAGTTCGTATTCCCCATCGAAACAGAGAGCCTGGAAAAACAGCCCCGCCCAATCTCCCTCAGGGGGAGTATCTATATTCCCAAGATTGAACCGTATGCTGAACAAAGTTCCCTTGCCCTTCTCTGATTGTATCTCAAAGCTGCCCTCAGCCTGCTCTACTGTCTGTATCAGAAAGGGAATTCCAAGCCCGACCTTCCGGTGCTTGTGCTTGATTCCGTCGCTATGAAATGGATCCTTTGATTTTTCCAGTTCACCTTCTGTCATTCCGCAGCCGTCATCTTTCAGGCAGACTTTCAGTTCTTCTGCTTCCCGAACAATATCAAGGTGAATCCTTTGGGCACCAGCCTCAATGGAATTCTGAAAAAGGTCCAGAATCATGTCACTCAATGAATAGTGCATCAGGATACTTCCGTTTATTTGAATTTTGCAACAATCCCTGGAAGCATATCTGCAGTCAGTTTACCAAAGACCTCTTGTCCTACTGTTAATACCGGGGCAAGACCGCAGCATCCAATGCAGCGAACCGCTTGTAAAGAAAACTGCATATCTTCGGTTGTACCGCCGCAGCCAATACCCAAAAGCTGTTCAAGCTCTGAGACCAGATCCTTTCCGCCCTTCAGGTAACAAGCCGTACCCATACAGACGGAGATCGTATGCTTACCGGGTTTTTCCAGTTTGAAATAATGGTAAAAGGTGACAACACCGTAAATCTTTGCTAAAGGTACATCCAACAATTTTCCCAATTCGAAAGCGATGTTTCGGGGTATGTAGCCGTACTCTTCCTGTACCCTGTGGAGAACCATAATCAGGTTTCCGGGTTTTTCTTTCCACTCATTGATAAAACTGAGCAGACCATCGGTCATTTTCAGTTCTTCTGTTTCAACAGGCATGGAACCTCCCTTATTAATCTATATAAAAATACTGATTTGGCTATTATATTGAAAGGGCTTCAGAAATTCAATAATTTATGAGTTTTTTTGTGATTAAAAATGATTAGCTTCCCCTATTTTACATTTATTGTGATTTCTGTCACAATATAAATACATGAAGAGTAGTAACGATTACACAACACGTCTCATCAAGTATAAAAGAATACTTATTCAGCTCAAGTCATTAGGCCTGGAAAAAGTTTTTTCAAGCAATCTGGGTGATGCCATCGGCATCACGCCCTCCCTTGTCCGGAAAGATCTGTCAAGAATGAACCTCAACCAGGGAAACAGAAAGGGTGGATACAACATCAATGATATGATTGAGTCTCTGAACAATATACTGGGGACAAGTGAACTTCAGGACGTGGTCATCATTGGCTGTGGTAACCTGGGAAAGGCCTTGATCAAGCATGAGGCTTTTTACAAAGAAGGAATCAATATAACTGCCGGATTTGATATCAATCCCCGGGAAGCCGAAATCAACGGCATCCCCATCTACTCCATGGAAGTCCTGTCCAATTATGTTACCCAGCATGAAATCAGGGTAGCTGTACTCTGCGTCCCCGCCGGTGCGGCGTCTCATACCCGGGATCTTCTTCTGGACTGCGGGATACAGGGAGTCCTGAATTTCACTCCTGTAGAGCTGAAGAGCACAGATAATCAAAGGATTCAAAATGTAAACATCTGCCTTGAAATAGAAAATCTCTTTTTTCTGATCAGTGAAAAAAGCCAGATTATGCAGGGAGTTTAATTTTTCACTCAACCACAACAGCCGGTTCCCCCGGCCCACGTTTCGATTGACTTTGCCCCTGATTTGATTACACTAAAACTATGCAGGGAATCCCATTTAACACCGACAATTCTCCATCGGTCATTCTGGAAATGATTTTCAGACTGAAAATCAAAAATGTTATGACCAGAAACATCAAAACATCATGCAAATCATGCTCCATGAGAGACATTCAGAAGATCATGAAAGCAGAGCGCATCACCGGGGTTCCTATCGCAGAGGGATCCCGTCTCTGCGGCATTGTCAGCATGGAGGATATCCTGTCTACAATGGACAGTGGACTTATTGAAGAACCAGCCTCCAAACATATGACAAAAAATGTGATCGTCCTGGAAGAGGATATGCCCCTTTCCTTCGCCATCAACTACATGGATAAATATCACTATGGTCGGTTCCCGGTGCTGAATATGCACAGAGAACTGGTGGGAATCATTACAAGCCGTGATATTGTGAACCATCTACTCCTGGAGATGAACCGGGAAATGACCCGTCTGGAAGAAATGGTCCCTCAGAATGAACCGGAAGTCAGCGGTAACAAAGAAATGAGTTTTATATGTCACAGCTATGACTTTGAGAATGCCGGTAAAGCCTCTACAGAGATAAAAAAAGCCTTAAAAAAAAGAAACATTGATAGAAAGGTCATCCGTCGGATTGCCGTGGCGTCTTACGAGCTGGAAATCAACCAGGTCGTTCATTCCCTTGGAGGGCGCATGTCCTTTAAGATCAGTCCCGATTCTGTGACTATCGAGGCGGCCGACCGGGGTCCTGGAATAGAAAAATTGGAAGATGCTCTCACCGAAGGCTTTTCCACCGCCAATGACTGGATACGATCCCTGGGATTCGGGGCTGGAATGGGGCTTCCCAATGTAAAAAGAGTATCCGACGAATTCAATATTGTATCAGTCCCGGGTGAAGGAACCACCGCGACATCACTGATTTACACCCACAACAGAGAAAATGAAGGCCCTTAGGCCCTGAGCGAATAATCACTAAAGCACTTTAGGGCTTTAGTAGTATGAGGAGAATAAAATGAAGGTTAAAGATCTGACTGATAAATTGAGCTACGAATGCCTTGTTTCCAATGGAAATGAAGAAGAACTCCTGGATGCCTACTGCTCCGATCTACTGAGTGATGTGATGGGAAATGCACCGGAAGACTCGGTATTGATAACGATTCAGGCGCATAAAAACACGGTTGCCGTTGCGTCCCTGGCAGGAATCCATGCCCTGCTCATCTGCAATAACCGCCCGACTCCCGATGATATGCTCAAATCGGCCGGGGAGGAAGGCATATCGGTCTTCCGGACAAAGGACAATCAGTTCAACGCATCCTGGAAGGTCCACGAATTGCTCTGATGCTCATCGATCTGCACAACCACTCATGTCTCAGCCCCTGCGCCAGCCTTGAAATGTCTCCTTCCCGACTCGTCAAAGAAGCAACAGCCCGGGGTATTGGAATGCTGGCCCTGACAGACCATAATGCAGGAGACAACCTCCCCGCCTTTGATATTTGCTGCCGCCGGAACGGGATTCTTCCTGTCTTTGGATTAGAAGTGACAAGCCGAGAAGAGGCTCACCTCCTCTGTCTCTTCGGCAATCTGAAAACGGCGGTTCAATTTGGTTACATCATCTATGAAAACCTGATGTCCATACCTAACAATCCCGAGAAGATGGGAGACCAGATCATCGTGGATGAAAATGAAAACATTCTGGGTGAGCTGGAGATGCATCTGGCCGGAGGAGCCGTTGATTTCTCCATTGAGGAGCTGATTACCATGGTTCACGACCAGGATGGCCTGTTCATTCCGGCTCATATCGACAGAGCCGCGTTCAGTATCAAGAGTCAACTGGGCTTTCTACCGGACAATGACTATGATGCGGTGGAGGTAATGAACAGGCCTTCTGATTTAAACGGTGGCCGTTATTTTGAGATAACCGGTTCTGATGCCCACTACCCCGAGAACGTGGGACAGAGGTGCTTTGAAATAAATCTGCCCGCACCCACTTTTTCAGGTTTAATACAGGCTCTACACTCATGACACAGTCTCTGGGATTGGTTCATCCAGATTCAGGAACTGTTCAAAAATAAATTCATATTTTTTTGGATATATGAATCAAATAAAGATATACTATTTACTGAACAGTGTGCGCAGTTTACTATGTTGCATCTGTATAGAAGCTCAAGTTTGACATGAAACAAATTGAGTTTAAGGAGAAAATGCATGAAAAAGAATTTAGTTATTATAAGTGCCCTGCTGGCTCTGGTCCTACTGGTCGGATGTGCCTCCGGTCGCGGGGAAAAAGTTAAAGAAAGAAGAGACCTTCCTGACTGGTTTCTGAATCCTCCCTCTTCGGAGGATGTTATCTACGGTCTAGGAATGGCTAAAATGTCTTCTGACAGCCTGTCCAGAGATACGGCCATCGCCCGGGCAAGAAAAGATGTGGCCCTCCAGGTCAGTACACGAGTCCAGTCCATGATGACAGACTATATCCAGGAATCCGGAACTCCAGATAATACACAAACCATTAACTTTGTTGAATCGATCACAAAGCAGATAGCCGATGTTGAACTGAGAAACTCAGTAACCGATAAGGTTTACGCAGCCACTGACGGCAACTGGTTTGCCATGGTATCCTATCCCAAGGGTAACTTTACAGAAGACGTTGCCAAGGTCTTTACCAGAAACGAAGATGCAGCCTTTGCAGAATTCAAAGCAGACGAAGCGCTCAAGATGCTGGAATCCAGCTTAGCTTCCGACCCCGTCAAGTCTTCTGCTACTGCAGAGTAGATTTTAACAGAATCATACCAAAACCGTTTCCTTGCCGGAAGCGGTTTTTATTTGCTCCACGACAGATTACTAAAAAATGTCATATTCCCGCAGAGGTAAATTGATAAACAGTCCATTGCGGTTTATAGTAGAAGAGTGTTCCTCCAGGGAGAAAATGAATAAAACTACTCGAATCCTGCTTATAATGATTAGTCTCCTTGTATTATCCCTCCCGGTCTGGGGTGGCGTATCTGCTGTCATTGTCGATTTTGACGGTGAAGTCCTCATTTCCAGAAATGGTGTTTTTCTTGAGGAATCAGAAATCGATTATGGAACCGAACTTTTTTCTCATGATATCCTGCAGACAGGACGGGATGGGTATGTCGAATTGTCAATACAGACGCCTGTATCAGCTGATCTGTCTGTGAAAGTCCTGGAAGGCACGACGCTCTTTCTGGAGCATGCTCTCAGAAAACAAAACCCTGAAACATCCCTGACCCTCTATAGAGGCTCAGTACAAACAAAAGCTGCCACCCTGATCCAGGGGGGAGATTTTAACATTAAAACAGATTCCTCGGTTATGGGTATCAGGGGAACAACCTTCACCGTGACCACTTCTCCCGACACAGCCCTCCTCGTAACCTGTCGGGAAGGTAAGGTAGTCTGCACCACAGAGGGAGAAGATTCTTATATTCAGCCCGGCAAGGTTTATGAAACAAATCCATCAGGACAGCACAGGGTGAACGCTGTTCCCAAAGAAAAAATAGATCAATATATCAATGACTGGAAAAGGGCCCGATTGGAAGCCCTGTCTATCAATGGAACCATGTCTTTGGAACATTATGCCAATCTTTATCTTCAGGTTGCTCCCGGATTTTTGGAATCTTATTCGGAACTCAATTCCAAACAGGAAATTTTCACACGATGGGAAACAATCATTGACGAGGGCCGGACCATTTCCATGGGAGATGCCACAAAAGATAAAATAGCTCTAAGCAACGGCATCATCCGTCTGCGGTCCAGACTGCCCATCATGGAGCATGTCTTCTATACCCTTTATGATTTGACAACCCTTATGAAAAGCTCGGGACGAGACTGGGAAAACCTCTCAGATACAGCCGAAAGGAATCTCCTGATATATGAAAAAAGGCATAGGGAATTATCCTATATGCTCACCCGGGGCCGCTCTTTTTT
>NZ_JAQIBL010000211.1 GCF_027859075.1 Oceanispirochaeta sp.
CCATAAGGTTACAAAAAAGAATTCCTCCAAAGGCGACCACTCCGGTGGCGATCATCAGGCTGATATCCACTTTTGAAAATTCTCTGGTTTCTTTTTCTTTGACCTGAGGTTTTGTTTTCTTTTTTATATCGAACTGAGTCACTGTTGCCATTGTTTATCCTGTTCGTTGAAATCAGTATCCATTCTAGCCTAAATCCTCAGGTCTGTCACTCTCCCGGGGGAGTAGAATCTTCATTCCTGATTGAGATTTCAAGTCTTTTACAGATGAAAGAAATTATGAAAAAATAAATTGTCTATTGATATATAGATGAATATAGAAGTAAAATAATGGTGTAACCGTAAAAAAATGATATATATATTGTTGATAACACAAGGGGTCAGACATGTTGAAGACTGCTATCAATTCCTTTCACAGAGACCAGGATGCCCGGATGGTGGAATACGCCGGATGGGACATGCCCTTATTTTACGCTTCCGGTGCAACAGAAGAACACCGGATTGTCCGCCGGAGTGCCGGTCTCTTTGATGTGAGTCATATGGGCCGCTTCAGGATCAAAGGTTCCGGGAGTGCTGACTTTCTGAATCATCTGATCAGCAGTGATGTAAAAAGCCTTCCCATTGGACTTTCGGGGTATGGACTCCTTTTAAATCCACAGGGAGGCATCATCGATGATGTTTTTCTCTACCATATTGCCGCCGAAAATTACCTTCTTGTGGTCAATGCATCCAATCTTGAAAAAGACTGGCAATGGCTTGAAAAACATAAGGACGGATACGATATCATCCTGACTGATGAATCTCCTGAGAGCTCTTTATTCGCCCTCCAGGGGCCCAGGGTGATCCCGGTTCTGGAGACACTGACCGGTTTATCACTGCAGAATAACTGGGAAAGATTTGGAGTCAGGGAATTCATCCTGGAGAATATTCCCTTTCTGGCCGGCCGAACGGGGTATACGGGAGAAGACGGAGTTGAGATCTTTGTTGCCAATGAACAGGCCCTGGCTCTGTGGAAAATCATTCTGAAAAACTTCAGTCCTCATTGTGAAATCAGCCCCTGTGGTCTTGCCTGCCGTGACAGCCTCCGTTTTGAACCGGGATTTCCCCTCTACGGTCATGAATTGAATGAAACCATTCTGCCCCCTCAGGCCCTGTTGAAATGGGCCTGCCATATGGAGGGAGATTTCATCGGGAAAGAGGCCGTTACGGCTCTCCTGGAGAAGGGTGTGGAAAAGAAGCTGATTACTCTGTCTCTGGTTGATAAGGGTGTTCCCCGGGAGGGGTATGATGTGCTTTCCTCAGAAGGCGAAGTCATCGGCCAGGTGGTGAGCGGTCTCTACGCCCCTACGGTGGATAAGTACTGTGCCAATGCCTTTGTTCCCCTGGCCTATTCAAAAGCCGGTACGGAAATTCAGGTTTCCCTGTGAGGACGCTTAAAAAAGGGGCTGGTCGAAAAGCGGCCCCTTTATCGTCCTGTTTACCGCTGACATTCAGGAACGCCGGAACTATACTATATGAAAACTGATCCCCCGAGGGGGTATTTATGAAAGGAGTCAATGATGGAAATCAGGTATGCCAAAACCCATGAGTGGGCGGGTAAAGAGGGAGATCTTTATGTCTGCGGTCTCAGTGAATATGCGCAGGATAAGATTGGTGATGTCGTCTTTGTCGAGCTCCCCGAAACCGGGGCAGAAGTAGAACAGAATGCTCCCTTCGGCGTGATTGAATCAGTCAAGGCGGCGAATGATCTCTACTCCCCCTTGAACGGAGAAGTGGCTGAAGTCAATACTGCACTGGAAGATGAACCCGAACTGGTCAATTCATCTCCCCTGGAGGACGGATGGATCTGTAAAATCAGATCGGATGACGAAAGTTTTGCCGCCTTAATGAGTGAAGATGAGTATCAGGTCTATTTGAAAGGTCAGGACGAGTAGCCCTCCTTTTCATATCCCCGGGTATTACACCGCCGGGAAAAATCAACAACTACATGCGGAGCATGTAGTTTGGTAAGCAGCGCCCCTGAAAGGGGCTTACAGTGTTGCCAAAGCCACAAAACATCAAGGAAAATGCCTTGAGGCAAAGCCCAAAACCGATACCACTCCCGTAGGAGGTGGCTTTAACTCTAGTAAAATTGATCGAGGTTGGAAGATGAGTTATATTCCCCATACCGCCGATGACCGGCGGACAATGCTGGAAACCCTGGGGCTGTCCACTGTGAAAGATCTTTTCACGGATATTCCCGAGGCCTATCGTTATCCTGAACTGAAAATTCCCGACGGCCTGTCTGAAATGGATGTGAAGGAGAAGCTGTCTTCTCTGGCCAGGAAGAATCATGCCAGTGAAGAGGGCCTCTGGTTTCTGGGGGGAGGTTTGTACAGGCATTTTATTCCCTCCGTTGTAGATGCCGTTCTCTCCCGGGGGGAGTTCTTCAGCGCCTACACCCCCTATCAGCCCGAGGTTTCCCAGGGAACCCTCCAGGCCGTCTTTGAATTTCAGACCATGGTCGCCGAGCTCTACGGAATGGATGTTGTGAATGCCTCCCATTATGACGGAGCGGCCTCCATGGCTGAGGCAGCCTTGATGGCCCGGCGTTGTAAGCCGGGAAGGAATACCATTTATCTGGATGAAGGGATTCATCCGGAATATAAGGAGGTTCTGCAAACCTATCTGACCGGCACGGATGCTCTGCTCAAAGAGGGGCCTCCCGGGGAAGATGCTGCCTGTTTTATCACGGCTTATCCCGGCTTTACAGGAGAAATCAAAGATCTGAAGAGTCTCGGCAACAGAACTCATGAGGCGGGGGCCCTCTTCATCGTTCATGCCGACCCCCTGGCCTGCGGGATTCTGGAATCTCCCGGAGCCTGCGGTGCCGATATAGTGACCGGGGAAGGGCAGCCTCTGGGAATCCCCATGAGCTTCGGCGGACCCACCCTGGGACTCTTTGCCACCACTAAGGCGTTGATCCGGAAAATGCCGGGCCGTGTGGTGGGTCAAACCATGGATGCCAGCGGCAGAGCCGGCTGCGTTCTGACTTTTTCTGCCAGAGAACAGCATATCCGCCGTGAAAAAGCCACCAGTAATATCTGCTCAAACCAGGGCCTCCTGGCCCTGGCCGCCGCGGTCTATATGGCCGCCCTGGGAAAACAGGGCATCCGGGAGACGGCCCAGCTTATTTATAACAAGGGCGTCTATGCGGCCTCTGTTCTGGGAAGTCTGGAGGGATTCAAGGTGAAAACCGAGGGACCCTTCTTCCGTGAATTCGTACTGACCTGTCCCCGCCCCGCCCGGGAGATTGCCGATGAACTCCAGAAGAAGGGCATCTTTCCCGGACTGGCTCTGGACCGCTTCGACGGCTTTCCTGAAAATGATCTCCTGGTTTGTGTGACCGAAATGAATAGCAAAGACGATATTGACAGCCTTGCCGCTGCCCTGGGGGAGGTATCCAGATGATACAGAATAAAGTAAGTTCCCTCTGGGAATTGAGTTCCCCGGGAAGACGGGCCGTTCTGGTTCCTTCTTCCGATGTCCCCCCCGCCGATCTGCCCCTGTCTTTGAGAAGAACAGTGGCCGCGGATCTTCCTGAAATCAGCGAACTGGATTTGATACGCCACTACACCAGGCTGTCTACCCTCAACTACAGCATCGATACCCGTTTTTATCCTCTGGGTTCCTGTACCATGAAGTACAACCCGCGATTGAATGAACAGACCGCCCGGTTTGCCGGTTTTGCCTCCTCTCATCCCTACGCCCCGGAGGATAAGATCCAGGGAAACCTGGAGCTGATGTTCCGTCTTCAGGAAGGTCTGGGAGAACTCTCCGGCTTTGATTCGGTCAGCCTTCAGCCTGCCGCCGGAGCTCAGGGAGAACTGGCCGGGGTTCTGATGATCAAGAAATATCACGCCTCCCGGGGGGATACGGGGCGAACCCGCTTCCTTATCCCCGATTCGGCTCATGGAACGAATCCCGCTTCTGTGGCCATGGCCGGATTCACAGCCCTGGAACTGCCGTCGGATGACCGGGGAAACATTGACCTGGCTCAATTGAAAAAACTCTGCGACCAGAGTATCGCCGGGATCATGATCACCAATCCCAATACCCTGGGACTCTTTGAGGAACAGATTCTGGAGGTCATACGGACGGTTCACGCCTGCGGCGGACTGGTCTACGGCGACGGGGCCAACCTGAACGCCATCATGGGCGTGGTCAAGCCGGGAGAGCTCGGTTTTGATGTGATGCACTTTAACCTGCATAAGACCTTCAGCACACCCCACGGGGGAGGAGGGCCCGGGGCAGGTCCGGTGGGAGCCTCTAAGATTCTCAGAGATTTTCTTCCCGGTCCCGTGGCCGCTGAAAATTCAGAAGGCCCCGGTTTTACTCTCCTTCAGCCCAAGGAATCCATCGGAAGGCTCAAGACCTTCTACGGAAACTATGGTGTTCTGGTCAGGGCCTACACCTATCTGCTGTCACAGGGAGGAAACGGCCTCCGGGATGTCTCTGAAAATGCTGTCCTCGGCGCCAACTACCTGATGACTCTTGTGAAGGATATCCTCCCCCCCTGGTATGATAGAAGCTGTATGCATGAGTTTGTTACATCCGGGGATAATCTTCCCGGAGGAGTGCACACCATGGATCTGGCCAAGAGGCTCATCGATTACGGTTTTCATCCGCCTACTGTGTATTTCCCCCTGATTGTTCCCGAGGCGCTGATGATTGAACCAACCGAAACAGAGAGTCTGGAAATTCTGGATGCTTTTGCAAAAGTACTCAGGGAAATTGTGAGAGAGAGCCGGGAAGATCCCCAACTCCTTCACGAGGCGCCCCATACCGAGTTGGTTTCCCGGCTGGATGAGGTCCTGGCGGTGCGGAAACCGATCCTGAAGAGTGTAATTTCAACAGGCTAGTCTCGGCATATTCTTTTAAATAGATTAGAACAGGGAGAGCCTGACCTTGCTGATCTGACTGATTTTCCTGACAGGACACTGAAAGGGCTTGTCAGGGAGTTCTGTCCCGATCAGCTGGGCTTCCGACTCCTTGTGATTTTCCAGTTTTAAGGGAATCACACGGTGGGTTATGATATCAAAATCGCCTTCCGGAAGGTTGACTTCCAGCATCCACGCCCTATTTCCCATGACGGATTGGATCATCCGGAGTTTCCCCTGGTAATCCAGTCCTTTCACCTTCCGAATACCCCCTTTGATCATCCCCTTATCCAGCTGTTCTTCCATAAAGATGACACCCCGGCGAATCCGGTCTTCCAGTTCCGGTTTATCTTCGGCACTGATGTCTGTCATGGATCTCAGTTTTTTGTAGAGGCCCTCCATATGACGGGGTACTTCTTCGGATGCAGGGGATGGTTCTTCCGACAGGTATGGATTGAATTCAATCACTCCTGTCTCTGCGGGTATGAAAAAATCCGGTACAACAGGAGGGGCCTTTTGCTTTCCCCTGACATGAGGGACGGTTCTAATCCCCAGCTGTTCCAGCACTTCTTCCCATTCGTTTCTGTTTTCCCGACCCATGAGAAAGACACCAGGGGCCAGTATTTTCAGTATAAAGGGTTTGAGAAGACCGCTTTGTTCTAATACCTGACTATGGGTCTCATCCATTTCCAGTACAAGTCCGTCCCAGAGGCGGCAGCTGTTATACTCTTTTTCCCAGTCTTTCATCGAAAAATGAACATTCTGGGTCAGCTGAAGAGAGAATCGTCCTTCCAGTTCTTCTTCCAGATTATTGAGATTCAGACCAGCTTTGAGGAAGGAGGCAAAAGATTGGTCGGTCATCTTCAGCTGGGCAAAGGCATCATAACGTTCCGGGGTGAGAGAGAGAGTCAAAAGCAGACTGAAGGGGGTCTCGGGAGTCAGATTGACATCAAAGGTGGCATGGAAGAAGACCGTCCCTATGGGAGCCGGTGACGGGTTGACGATGAGCCGGGGAACCATGGGGTGGAGGTAATAACACTCACCTTTACGCACCAGAATATGGAAAATTTCAAAGCGCTTGATCAGTGCATTGACCGGTAATGGAAGAGGTCCCTGGAATATGGGATCTCCCAGAATGGAGATGAGGCCTACCAGATCCTCTTTTTCAATGCCTCTGTTGGCGGGAAGATGGCTGATCAGAGATTCTGTCAGGATTCTTCCTTTTTCAGGGCTCCCTCTGTCGGCGCTGATGAGCTGGCCCCACAGTGTCAGGAGCTGATTCCTCCTGTCCAGGGAGGAGAATTGTTTCAGATTCTCGATTTTCAGGGACCAGTTTCCTCCCTGAATGGATAAGAGCTTGAGAGATTTCAGAGTATTCAGGATCAGATGGAGTTCCTCTGACTCTCCTGCACTGAAAAAATCCACCGGATAGAGCTGTGACAGACGCTGGAGGAACTTCTTTTTCAGGGAGCCGTCATTGTTGCCGATCTGTTTTTCCCTGTGAATCAGGGAGAGGAAGCAGATCAGGAAGGAACCATTGAGGAGGGGAAGGGTTCCTGTTTCAGGAGGCAGGGACGGGTGCAGGTCATAGAGCTGCTGCGGGCTGAGCTGGTTATGTATGGACTCGGGAAGGAGGGGTGAACAGCAAAGACAGATTCCGTTGGCTCCCAGACTGCTGAATACCAGCAGTCTCTCCTCCAGGCTGGTGATGCGGCTCTGTACTTCGAAGGGAGTGATACGGGCCGAGAAAAACTCCTTGAGAAAGAAGACATCCGGGCAGCTGAACCACTGAATCGCCGAGAGGATCAGTATATCCTCCCTTCTTATCATGCTGATCTGCTTCTTTTCATTCTCCGGTCTGCCCAGACGGGCGGCCAGAGTATTCAGAAGGTCAGTTTTATTGTAGGGAGTTGCCACTCCTCCCAGATAGTTGTTCATGACTTCCATAAACACACTCTCAGGAAGATCCCGCATCAGGCCATTCCAGGCTTTTCTGTTTTCGTCTATTTTCACAGATCCTCCATACCCAGGCTGATGGTATACTTGTATCCCTGTTCGGTTAAAAACTGCTGTCGGTTGGCAGCATATTGCTCTTCCACTGTGTACCTGGTCACCAGGGAGTAAAACCAGGAGTCCTTTTCTTTGGGTCTTAAAATCCGACCCAGTCTCTGAGCCTCTTCCTGACGGGAACCGAAGGTCCCGGAAATCTGGATGGCCACAGAGGCATCCGGCAGGTCAATCGCAAAGTTGGCCACCTTGGAAACCACGATGATTCGGGATTTTCCCGTTCTAAAGTCATCGTAAATTTCCTCCCGAAGGGCATTGGGCGTCTTTCCGGTAATCAAGGGAGCCTTCAAAATCCGGGCCATTTCCTGCAGCTGTTTCACATACTGCCCGATGATCATGATGGCATCATCGGGATGCTTTTCGATCAGGTCCAGGACCAGATGGGATTTATGAGGATTCTCGGCGGCAATTCTGAATTTCAGACGTTTGTCCGCCACGGCGTAACTGGTTTTCAGATCATCCGGAAGGTCCAGCCGGACTTCATGGCACCAGGCGGTGGCAATCCAGCCTCCGGCTTCCAGTTCCTTCCAGGGTACGTCGTAACGCTTGGGTCCCACCAGTGAAAAAACGTCTTCTTCGGCGCCGTCTTCTCTGACCAGGGTGGCGGTCAGTCCTAAACGGCGGACCGCCTGAATTTCGGCTGTCACCCTGAAGACCGGGGCAGGCAGCAGATGAACTTCATCGTAGATGATGAGTCCCCAGTTTCCCTTACGGAACAGGGAGAAGTGGGTGTACTCGCTCTCCTTGTCCTTTCGCCAGATGAGAATCTGGTAAGTTCCTATGGTTACAGGTTTTATCTCTTTCTTTTCACCCGTGTACTCACCTATGTCTTCCGCTCTCAGATCTGTCTTGTCAATGAGTTCACGCCTCCATTGGTGAACCGCGGCTATGTTGGTGGTGAGGATAAGAGTCTTGGCCTGAACACGGCTCATGGCGCACATGCCTATGACAGTTTTTCCTCCGCCGCAGGGAACGACGACCGTTCCGAATCCGGTGCCAGGTTTATTGTTTCCGATAAAGGCCTTGATGGCGTCTTCCTGGTAGTCCCGGATGACCAGTTCCTTCCCGCTGAGCATGGTTTTGCGCATATTGATGGGGCAGGGATCACCCGACTTCAGAGGAGCCAGATCTTCCACGGGGAAACCCGCCCGGATCAGATTCAGCTTGACCGAGCCCCTGTCCATGAGTTTCATGAAAAATCCGCCTTCACCAGGGGTGAGGTAGCGTTTCAGACTCTTAAGATGTGCAATTTCGGTGAGGATGGACATGTCTGTGGATTTCAAAAAAAGGACTTCTTCATCCTCTGTGGCATCCACCTTGATCAGCCCATACCGGGACAGGGTGGAATGCACAAAATAAAGAACGTTTTCCGGTACGGGAAATCGGGACAAGCGATTAAGGCTCTCGACAATCTCCTCTTCGGAAATTCCAGCCGAGGCGGCATTCCAGAGGGAGAGGAGAGTCATTCTATATGTATGTATATGTTCGGGAGATTTTATCAGCTCTGCAAAAGGGGAAATTTCAGCCCTGGCAACATCAAATCCAGGGTTGTGGACATCCAGTAAAAGAGAGTGGTCTCCCTGAACAATCAGGGCCAGTTGGGAAGTATCAGTCATAACCAGTTATTTTACCCTTTTAAGGGGGTTATATCAACATGCCTGTTTTGGGGTCTCAGAGACTCTTCGGGTCTCCTGCAAAAAAACAGGCGGCCCAGTGGTCCGGTTTTATTTCAACCAGCTCGGGAAAGTCTGTACAGACTTCCTGCCGATCGGGACAGCGGTGATAAAAGGGACATCCCTCCAGAGCTTTTGTGGAATCAAAGGGTTCAAAGGCCTTGAGTTCCAGGGTGGGAGACATCCTGCTGGGAATGCTGTTGTAGAGGAGCCTGGTATAGGGGTGAAGTCTGGATTCTGTCAACTCCTCAGCCGATGCCTCTTCCACAATCTTTCCACGGTACATGACCCCGATGCGGTCACAGAAATAGGAGGTTACCGTCAGGTCATGAGCAATAAAGAGCATGGTCAGATTGAATTTTTCTTTCAATTCCAGAAGAAGATTGAGGATCTGACTCTGTATAGACACATCCAGGGCAGACACAACCTCATCACAGATGAGCAGTTCGGGCCTCATGATCAGGGCCCGGGCAATGGAAATCCTCTGCCTCTGGCCTCCGGAAAAATCGGCGGGACGACGGTCCAGGTCCTCCGCAGAGAGTCCTACGGTTTTCATCATCTCTCCGGCTTCCTCCCTGGCCGCGCTGTCACCGGGCCAGTAGGAACTCTGTCTGTACCCGGAAGTCAGGATGCTGTAGATGTTCATCCGGGGATTCAGAGAGCGGGCGGGGTCTTGAAAGACGTATTTCACCCTGCTTCGATACTGGAGCAACTCTTTTTTGCTCAAATGATCCAGGTTGAGGAGTTCTCCCTTTTTCTGATGAAAGAGGATTTCTCCCGTATCAGCCTTGTACATCTTCACTGCCAGCCGGGCCAGAGTTGTTTTGCCGCAGCCCGATTCACCCACCAGGCCATAGGTCTCACCGCGCCTCAGTTGAAGAGACACACCGTTGACCGCATAAACAAAGCGTCCGTATCGTGCAAAGAGTCCTGCTTCCAGAGAGAAGCGGATGCTGAGATCCTTGAGTTCCAGATGCAGCCCTTGTTTTGTTTTTGCGGGACTCATGGGGTACCTCTCTTGTCAGTCTGTGGATCCATGGGGAAGAGACAGCGGTACTGGGAACCTTCCGCCTCGCTGACCAGGGGGGGCACTTCCTTCAGGCAGTCCTCCTGTACATGAGAACAGCGGGGGGCAAAGGGGCAGCCCGGCTCGGGGCGGACCGGATCAGGTACGCTTCCGGGTATGGTATGCAGGGTATCCCTGCTGTAGTGGGTTCCAAAGGAGGGACGGGCATGGAGGAGCCCCCTGCTGTAGGGATGGCGGGCCCGGGTATGGAGATCCCTGGCCATAGCCTCTTCCATGACCAGACCGCCGTAGAGCACGAAGATCCTGTCGGCAATCCGGGCCACCAGATCCAGGTCGTGACTGATGAAAATAATCCCCATTCCCCGGTTTTCCCGGAGATGGAGGAGAAGTTCTATGATCTGAGCCTGAATGGTTACATCCAGGGCCGTTGTGGGTTCGTCCGCAATCAGGAGGCGGGGATTTCCAGCCAGGGCCAGGGCAATCATCACCCTCTGGAGCTGTCCTCCCGAAAACTGATGGGGAAAACTGCCGAGTCTGTCTTCAGGTTGAGGAATCTGTACTTCCTTCATAAGGCTGACGGCTCTCTGCCTCAACTGATCCTCGCTTTCTCCCGGATAATGAAGGGTCAGGGTCTCCTGAAAGGTCTTTTCCATGGTGTAAAGAGGATCAAAGGAGCGTCCGGGCTCCTGGAAAATCATGGCCGCCTTTTCGGCGCGGAAACGGGGGAGTTCCTTTTTCTTCTCCAGAGACCCCACATCACTCCCTTCAAAGAGTATTTCTCCCTCTAATTGAGTGTAATTCGGGAGAAGCCTCATCAGGGCCTGAACGCTGACGCTCTTACCGCTGCCGCTTTCACCCACCAAACCCAGTATTTCTCCCTTTTTCATGGTGTAGCTCACACCCCGAAGAGCCTTCAATAGACCCCTTCTGAGGGGAAAGCTGACCTTCAGGTCTCTGATTTCAAGAAGATTGTCCTCTTTGAGGTTCATCTCAGACCCCCCTTTTCCTGATAGTAGGGGTCAAGATAGTCCCGCAGAAGATCTCCCAGAAAGTTAAAGGCCAGGGTTGTGACAAGGAGGAAGAGACCGGGAATCAGGAACCAGGGAAAGTTTCTGAGATTACTCAGAGTCGATATTTCACGGTTGATCAGGCTGCCCCAGCTCACGGCCGGGTCGACGATACCCAGTCCCAGATAACTCAGTACAGTTTCGCCCAGAATGAATCCGGGTATCCCCAGGGCGATGCTCACAATGATGATGGAAGACATCTGGGGGATGATCTGGCGGAAGATAATATTTAAAGTCGGTATACCCTCCAGCACGGCGTTGGCAATATAATCCTCCCGCTTGATGGAATGAACCATGCCTCTGATCAGACGGGCACTCCCCGGCCAGCCCACGAAACTGAGGATCACCGTGATTACCATGAAAGACTGGCCGCTGGTCATGCTGCGGGAGAGAATAGACCGCAGAAAAAGGATCAGGTAGAGTCCCGGAATCAGTATGAAAAACTCGGAGAAGCGCATGATGAACCAGTCAATTTTTCCTCCAAAAAAGCCCGCCAGACCGCCGAATGTGATGGCCAGGGTCATGGAGATGGTAATGCCGATGAAGCCGATGGTGAGGCTGATGCGGCTGCCGTAGAGTATCCGGGTAAACAGATCCCGTCCCAGGTTATCCGAACCCATCAGAAAGACCGGTTCTTCCTCTCCCGGGGCCAGACCGTAGAGGTGACGGTCTCCGGGAATCAATCCCCAGAGCTTGTATGGTTTTCCTTTTACAAAGAAGTGAATCCTCTTGTTGGTTCCCTTGATCCGGGCATAGTTCCAGTTGATTTCATTGATGACCGCCCGGGCCTGCACCTGAGGGCCGAACCCTAGTTCCGGACTGTACCAGCTGACGGCGGGAGGATAAAAACTCTTCTCGGAAAAGCTGGTTACCGGTGTGTAGGGTGATATAAATTCGGCAAAGATCATCATCAGATAGAGGAGGATCAGAATTATCAGGGACAGGAGGGTAATGGGTCTGTAGCTGAGGGCTTTCAGGAATCCTTTCATTTGTTTGAGTACCTTATGCGCGGATCTACAACCGCCAGGAGTATGTCTGCCAGAACCATGCCGAAAAGCACCAGAAAAGAGGTGAACATCAGGTTGGTCAGAACCAGATAGATGTCTTCCTGCAGCACTGCCTCATACATGAGCCGTCCGATGCCGGGGTAGGAAAAAATGATCTCCAGGATCAGGGATCCCGAAAAGAGACCGGCCAGAAGGTTGGCACTGCTGGTGATGTAAGGATTCAGGGTATTCCGGAAGGCATGGGCGAAATAGACTCGTCCTTCCGAAATCCCTCTGGCCCTCAGGGCCGTAATATAGGGCTGACCCAGCTGATCCAGCATGGTGGCCCGGATCATGCGCATGGTCCCGCCGATTCCCCCCAGAAAGGCTCCGATCAGGGGGAGGGTGATGTGATGCATATAGGAAAAAACAAAACGCCCCGGGTTTTCACCAAAGGGAAACCCCGGATAGGCTGTCACCGGAAAGAGTCCTGACACCGCCGCAAAGAGCTGCAGCAGAATCAGCAGGAGCAGTCCCGGGAAGGAGTGGAGGAAGAGAGCGATGAAGGTTGCCGCCAGGTCAGTTCTTGTGCCTACCTTGGAGGAGAAGTAGATCCCCAGGGCAAAAGATATGACCGTCAGCATCAAAAGAGAGATCATGTTCAGCAGGATGGAGTTGATCAGTCTGGTCTTGATTAGAAACAGGATGGGTGCCCTGCTGATCATAGACCTGCCCAGATCCTGATCCACAAAGACCTGTTTGAGCCAGTGCATGTACTGCACGTAAAAGGGTTTATCCAACCCCAGTTCGGCTTTGCGGGCGGCTATCTGTTCTTCAGAAAAGAGACCATTTGTTCCTTTTCCATCTCCCCCGCCTTCTGCCATGGCCAGCATCTGATTCTGAACATAACGGTCGACGATGTCACCCGGAGCCAGCTCCATCAGGGCGAACACGGCAAATCCGAGGATAAAGAGAATCACGATCATTGAGACCAGGCGGTTGAGCACAAAACTGAGCAATGGGTGGGCTCCCCGAAATCGGAAGACCAGGTGCATCAACTTGGAGTAGAGATCCCTCATTCTGCTTCCTTCAGGAAAAGACGGCTTGAATCCAGACCCCCCAGTGTGTCGTAATACACATTGTCCCACTTGTTCCGGACGGCCAGAAAGCCTTCGCTGTGAACCAGGTAGAACAGAGGCAGTTCTTCCAGCAGAAGGGCCTGGAATTCATCCCAGATGACCTTGGCTTTCTCTTCGTCGGGAGTAAAGGAACCTTCATTATAAAGAGTATCGACCCGGGCTTCCCATGAGGTGGCCGGTTCATCCTGAAGAGGGTTCCAGAGGTGAAGATTCCCTGCGGATGGCCAGACATTGGAGCCGCCGGTGGGCCAGTAGTTGCTTCCAAAGCTGAGCAGGATGGCCTGCCAGTCATAAGTGGATGTGAGCATCTCTACCAACTTCTGGAAATCGAGGGGTCTCACATTGACCTTGATGCCCACCTTGCTGCATTCATCGGAGAATATATTGGCCGAATCGATTCTGAGGTTGTTGTCGCTGTTGGTGACAATATCAAATTCGACGGCAATGCCTTCACTGTCCCGCATGATTCCCTGGTCATCCTGGTTCATGCCGATCGACTTCAGCAGCTCCAGAGCCTTCTCCGGATTGTAGGTGTAGACGTTGCTGATGGATTCGTCATAAAAGGGATTGGCTGCAGCGTAGTGATGGAGGGCCGGTTCTCCCAGACCTCTATATATCTGTTTGACCATCCTCTCCCTGTTCGTGAGAGAACTCATGGCCTGGCGAAACTCTTTATTGGTGAACCATCCCAGGATGTGTTCTGACAGACCCGAGGCATTCTGGTTGAAAGAGATGAAGTCGGCTCCCATGATGGCGCCGCCGTCATAGATGGTGTAGTCCGGATCTTCTGTATTGACCAGCTCTTCCAGGTCTTCTGCCCGTATTCCATAGCTGTCTGTCTCTCCATTTTTGAACAGGAGAAAACTGGTGTTCAAGTCGGGAATGATCTTGGCAATGGATTTTTCGATATAGGGGATTTTCTGTCCTTCCTCATCGGTTTCCCAGTAGTCGGGATTCCTTTCATACACAAGACGAACACCCGGGGTATATTCGGTGAGAAAACGAGCGCCTCCTGAGGGGAGGGTTGTGACATCCGTATCGATGGTCAGGATATCCTTGATCCCTTCGCTCCCCAGTTCCCTCAGGGCCGGTTCATAGATGAACCGGGGACCATAGGTCATGTTGCAGCTGAGAATCGGGTTGGCAACAATCCTTGGAAAGTGAAAGGATAGGGTTCTGTCATCCAGTTTTTCGATGGTAACCCGGGCATCCGACCCGTCGGGCATGGTCAGGAACTGACCGTTGTAACTGGGCAACTGTAAATCTGCATTCCCATCGATTTCATTGTACCAGAACACCACATCGTCGGCTCCGATTTTCACTTTTTTATCCGAATTGTAAAAGGACCAGTACAGGTCATCCCGGAGTGTGAAAATCACATCCAGAGAGTCCTCTTCCTCATGCACAACAATTTCAAAACTCGCCGTTTCAGGCAACCACTCTTTTTTATAAGGGTCGTAGTCGGCCAGATAACCGGGAAGCAGTCCTCCCAGGATGTCAGAGGCTGACTGATCGCTGTCGGCGGCTATAAGGTTGAAAGTCTTAGGATCCTTGGTCACCGTGGTATACCAGGTTCCCCCGGATTGTCCGATGGCGAACTCTTCCACTCCTCCGGGTTTTCTGATGGTCCCCGCCAGGAGTCCCTGCTGGTTTTCAGCTTTCCGTATCTGTGCCTCTTCAAGGGTCATTTCTTCACTTTTGGAACAGGAAAACAGGGTAATAAGAAGAATGGTCAGTACTATGGGAATAAACTTCAGAATTTTTAAATTCATACAGGCCTCCAGGGGAATTTATAAATGATCTGCTTTAATTATGAGTAGAATCACCAGCAATTGTCCATACTTATGTTGATGGGAAAGTAAATCCGGAAACAGCTGCCCCCGCTTTCGGAATCTTCCGGAGGGGGCATGTATTCAATGGCGCCTCCCAGTCTCTCCTTGATTGTCTTAAACACAATGTAGAGGCCCAATCCGGTTTTGCCCTCTGACCGGCCGGTGGTGGTAAAGGGTTCAAACATATGTTCTCTTATAGAAACAGGGATGCCCTTTCCATTATCCTTGTACTCGATCATGCCGGTTTTTCCTTCCTTGAGACTGAGAGTTATGCTGATTAAACTGTCTTCCCGGGGGGAATCAAACCCATGGACCAGGCTGTTGATCAGTAAATTGTTGATGATGTAATAAAAGCTGTCGGGATAGGAGTAGACCTCGATTTCTTCACCCAGGAGTTGAACCTTAATATGCTTGTTATTGAACTGGATGGCATGGGTTCTGGTAATTTCCTGGATATAATCTTTCAACTCGAAGCTGAGGCATTTGCTTTCCATCTCGTCAAAAGACAGTTTTTTGAAATTTTCTATGAAATCGGCAGCCTTTTTAAGGTTTTTACCCAGTAGACGGCTGCCGTCATGGAGCCTGGCGATAAAATCATCCATGTTCTCCTTTGTCAGAGAATCTTCAATGACCTGTTTCTGAAGTTTTCGAATCACATCTTCCATGCTGGAAGATGTGGTGATGCTCACCCCCAGAGGTGTATTTATTTCATGGGCAACCCCCGACACAAGAGATCCCAATGCGGCTAATCGTTCTTTCCGGATCAATTCTTTTTGTGTGTCCTGCAGTTTTTCCAGAGTTTCCTTGAGAGAGCTGTTGGTATACTCGAGTTCCTGGGTTCTCTGGTCCACTCTGTTGTTGAGAGACAAATTGAGCTGTTTCAGAGCCTCTTCGCTTTTCCTTCTTTTTAGAATATTGCTGAAGAGCTGGATGACAAGAAGCAGTAAAATCGAGAAAACGACCAGGACTATGGTTACTTCCGTTGAGTAGCGGTAAAAGAAATTATCCGGTTGATTTATAATGATGCTTCCCTTGGGCAGGTATTTAAGGCTCAGCGAGAATTGAAGCAGTTTTGTAAGATCAAACATGGGACTTTGGGAGGTTTCTGCTGTTATAGGAATGGACTCTGCCAATTCTCCCTTTAAAATTCTTAAGGCCCGCTGGCCTGCGTCCCGTCCCTGATCGATGCCTTGAAGGAGGTATCCACCGATAATCCCATGGGAGAATTGAAAATCCCAAGATCCGAAGACGGGGACTGCCGCAGCCTGAGATATGAGTTGAGTGCTGATATCGTACTCGAAGAATTTTCCCAGATTATCCCTCTGGAAGGGTAGGAGGAATACAACAAAATCTTCTCCCAGAAGATTCAGATCCCGAAGCATATCAGCCATGGATATATCTGACCAAACCTCAATACTGGTAAAATCATCTTTATAATCGTTAAGAACAGCATCAAGATTTGTCCTGATGCTCTTTCCTGTAACAGTTTCATCCAGGATACAAACCAGATTAGTTCTATTGGGGTAGAGTTGTCTGATCAGGTCCAGGTTCTTTGAAAAATCACTTTCTTCACTGATACCTGTTACATTGTAAAATCCGGCAAGGGATTCGGGTTGGAAGAAGTTAATACCGCAGAATACAAGGGGGATGGGACCGTAAAAATCGTCTCGGTTGGATTTCATAAATTCCAGCGCATTGTCGTCGGCACAGATTATCAGATCATACTGCATGCTTGCGGATTTAATCCTCATGAGTTCCTTGAAAACCTGGAGATAATCGTCTTCGCTGTATCTTTTACTGTCCATAAATTCAACATGAATGACTGCCTCTTCCCCCAGGACTTCTCTGACTCCCCGGGTTATGTTTTCCGTCCAGTGGTATCCCTGATGATACGAGTGAAGCAGGAGTATCTGGGGTCTGTCATTACGGGAATCCAGGTTCTGTTCGTCTGAAAAAAGAGAAAAGGAATGGAATGCCAGGAAGATCAATAACAAAGCTTTTACGGGTCTGGGAGGGCTCATGAGATAATTATACACATATAGATGGATATTACGGTATAAAAAAGAAGAATTTAAATCAGTGGAATCCAGATATAATTGGGCTGCTCAGAATGGAGTCATCCATTTCATTAATAAAGTATTACAGGTCAAATTTTTAGGAGACGGAATAATCAGCACTTTATTATTCAAAATTTGATAGACCGGGAAATGAACTCTCAATGATATTTAATTGATAGGGCCCGAAAGAATACCTTCCGAACCATCTCAGCCCAGGGCTGAGATTTCTTCTGCCGCCTGCTCCCAGGCCTTTGTCAATTCTCTCTGTCTGGTTTCCAACTCAGTTATCTTCTGACTCATGGCCTTCGCCTTCTCTGCATCAGAATACACTTCGGGACTTCCCAGATCTTCCTGAGCCTTTAGAATATCGGCCTCACAACTTTCAATCTCTTCCATTAACTGGGCTTCGCTGCGCTCCAGCCGGCGGATTTCAGATTTGCGTTTTTTATCATCTTCCCGGTTGACCTTGGCAGAACCCTGGTCCTCCTGAGAGCCTGATGACTCCAAATCCTTAGAAGAAGTCACGTTTTGAGGCGAGGAAGAGTCTTTTTTCCAACGGTAGTAGGCGTAATCTCCGTCAAAGTATTCTGCTTTCCCCGGGCTCAGCTCCATCACCGACGCCGCCAGTTGATCGATAAAATAGCGGTCATGAGAGACAAAGACCAATGTCCCCGCATATCCATTCATAGCATCCAGGAGTACATCTTTTGACGTGAGGTCCAGGTGGTTGGTAGGTTCATCCATGACAAGAAGATTCACCGGTTTCAGTAGAAGCTTTAAAAGAGCCAGACGGTTCTTTTCTCCACCGCTTAAAACGGCACATTTTTTGTAAATATCATCATCCGAGAAAAGGAATGATCCCAGCATGCCCCGGTGTTTGGGGATCAGTTCGATGGGCGCTTCTTCCTCCAGAGTCTCCAGTACGCTTTTATTCGGATCCAGAACCAGTTCCTGATCCTGAGAGAAATAGCCGATCTTCACATCCTTTCCCAGACGGCGATTTCCTGTAAAGTCTTTGTCATGTCCGCTGATAATCCGCATCAGAGTGGACTTTCCCGCACCATTCACACCGGCGAGGTTCAGCCGGTCTCCCTTGGCGATTTCAAGATTCACATCCTTTAAAACCTGATGGTCTCCGTAGGCTTTTCCTATTCCTTCCAGGCTCATGACCTTCCGTCCCGAATGGGGGGGTGGGGGGAAGTGAAAGTGCATCCTCTGCATGGAGCTGGGGAGTTCGATTATTTCCATTTTCTCCAGCATCTTGACCCGGCTCTGTGCCTGGGCCGCCTTGGTTGCTGAATAACGGAATCTCCGTACAAAATCTTCAAGTCTGGCAATCTCTTCTTTCTGAAGTTTCCAGGCCGCTTCCAGCTGTTCCAGCTCCAGCTTCCGTCGGGTCTCATAGGCCGAATAATTTCCTTTGTATATTTTCAGATCTCCCTGAAAGAGTTCTGCCGTTTCCTTTGTCACCTGATCGAGAAAATAACGGTCATGAGAAACCACCAGCACTCCACCGGGGAATCTCTGAAGGAATTCTTCCAGCCAGTCCCTGGCTTCCAGGTCCAGGTAGTTGGTGGGTTCATCCAGAAGCAGAATATCCGGCATCTCCAGGAGTATCCGGGCCAGGGCGATCCGCATCTGCCAACCACCGGAAAATGTGGAGGTTTCCCGCTCCAGATCTTCTGCCAGGAATCCAAGTCCCAGAAGGACCCGGTAGATCATGGCTTCTCTCTCAAAGTAGCCGCTGGCGGTGATCTGTTCCTGAAGATCGTGATGCCTTTCCGCCAGGTTCTGCATGGCCTTTTCGCTTAGATCGGGGTGAGCCAGGCGTTCTGCCAGCTCCTCCCTCTCAGTTTCCAGTTCCCGGATATGAAGGTAGGCCTGTTCCACCTCGTCCCGGAGGCTCCGGTCGCGGAAGCGCAGACCCGATTGGGGAAGGTAACCGATCCGGACGTTCCGGCTCTGGGATCTGTCTCCCCCGTCGGCTTCGGTTTCCCCGCAGATCACCTTCATAAAGGTTGTCTTGCCGCTTCCATTTGCCCCTGCCAGGGCTACCCGGGAGGAGCGGGAGAGGTTCATATTAATATTTTTAAGAATATCCCTGTCCCCGAAGGCCAGAGAAATTCCGCTCAACTGTACAAAGGCGCTCATAAGTCGCATCCGCCCTATTTTTAAAGATTATTTGTTTGATTGATGCCTTATTTTAAAGAAATACTGCTTTTTTGAATACCCGGTTCCTCCCGGGGTACAGGGCAATCAGCCCGCATCCTGGAGGGGGAGGGCCGCCTCAGGCAATCCTTCCGCCTTGTCATCCAAAGGAAGTCCGGAAATCTTGTCGGGGAAGGTGAAAAACATCTGAATCGGACTGAAGAACTGGTCGCTATTCACCACTCGGTCTTGTATATAGCGGTCATCCACATAGAGCAGGCTGGCTCCTGTGTCCCTCATGGTATAGAGGAAGTCGGCGGTCTCACCGCTTTCAAAGTTAAAGGTAATCACACCGTCGTATCGGCTTCTGATCTGCTCGGAGGGGAAGTTTCTAAAGCTCACATACCCGCTGTTTCCTGCGGATACACTGAAGACCTGCTGGCTGATGAGTGAGGACTTGTCTATCCAGGTAAAGCGTCCGGCATTTTCGAAGAGGATCGTGCCATAGGCCTGGCTGGACATCTCAGGACCCCGGTCTATAAAGTCCTGGAGCATCGCCGCACGACGCTCTTTTTCCCGGGCTATGATGGTGTCTACATTTTCTGAAAGCCTGATATAGGCCTGGCTCAGTTCCAAGCCGTCATATTTGTACTGGACACTGATAAAATTTTCCGAGTTGACGGTGATGCGGAAGCTGGTTCCTGCAAAGTCATAGCGGTTTGCACCGATGCGGGTCACTTTATCAAAGGAAGAGCTGATTTCCTTGTCCATTGTTTTCAGGGTGATGGTCATGGCATCCAGGTCGGCAAAAAGGCCATATTCCGGGCGGAACAGGGCCAGGTCAATCTGGCGCCGGCTGATCATCTCCTGGTAGGTATCGGGACGCCAGGTTGTACTGAAAAAGATATCCAGCATCGGATCGTCCTGTTTCTTCTGATTCTGCATCACCATTTCCTGCTGATCGTTCAGGCTGTAGACCGTCAACAGGGCATCAAAAACATATCCTGAAACCCCGTCATCGGTGAGGATGGTATACCAGTAGCCCTCAAACCGGCCCACTTCTTCCAAATCTCCCCGGCCCAGGACCTTGATTTCCTGACTCTCCCGGAGCTTGTATACCCTCTCACTGGAGGCATCGGGCTTCTCTCTCATAGGCAGACCCTGCTTGTTTGAAAAGGCATAAACGGGAGTGAATTCTTCATAGGCCGCCGCAAAATCCACTGCCTCCGAGTGCTTGTCAAAGAAGCGGACCCGCCAGAGGGGAATCTCAAAACGCTCCCTGGTATCCTTGATCTGGAGGATATAACTCTTCCGGATTCTTGACTCCTCTAAAATCTCAATCAGGGAACCCGTGGACAGACCATCCTGATCCGACCAGAGCACGACCCCATACCCCAGCTTGCGGGAACAGGAGAAGCTGGTCGCCATTATTATAATCAGCAGAACAAGGAGTCTGCTTCTGTATTTTATTTTCATCATCACCTCAGAGCTTCTTCAATAGAATGGCAACATTATAACGGAAGAACAGACAATTGTCTATTTGGGGGGCTGCGGGCTTTCCGCTCTGAGGGCCTGATCCGGCTTTTTGTATCCTGCTCTGTCGCCGCCGCAGGAAAAGCCGGGGCCCTTCCGCTGCAATCCCTGCCCTCAGGGATTCTATAATTGTGTTATCTCCTCATCCGGGGATATAATAGATCTATGAATCAAGATCAATACTACGCCGCCCTGGACATCGGAGCCGGACGGGGCGCCAAAATAGCCTTTTTTACACTGGATGGAAAAATAGCTTCAGAAACCCTGTTGGGGGTTGAGGATTACAGCCTCAATTTTGAAGATTTTGCCGTCACCCTGTCAGACAGGATCAAAAAAGCCGTGCCTGAAAACGGTAAAATCCTGTCTATCGGAATCTCCTCGGCGGGAATCCTCAACTCTGACGGAGGGTTTCAGCTTTTTGTCAACTGTGCCCGATACAACGGATATAACATCCGCAAGGCCATGGAAGAAGCCTTTGATCTTCCCGTAGCCATCGACAACGATGCCAATACAGGCGCCCTGGCCGAATGGTCTGTCCTCAGGATGGAGCTCCTTTACTGGGTCTTCGGCGGAGGCTGGGGAGGAGCCTGGGTCAGTGAAGACGGCCGGATTCTCCACTCTGCCCATGACTGGGACGGACAGGATTCCTCTCTTCATTACACCAACGAACCGGGTTATGCCATCCCCCTGTCCAAACACCGGCTCAGACTCCTCTTTCTGGAAGTCGGGGCGTCTTATGAACTCTTTGAGCAGTACCTCACGGAAGACCCGGATCTCTCCGAGACGGTCCTTTTAGGACCAGGGGGCAGTGCGGACAGCCTCAGGGCAGAAGTCATACTCTCCGGACCCGGACGCTGCCGCCTCTTCCGCGCTTTAGTGGGAGATGACACCTTCTACGAACGTTTTCTTGATATTCATGAGCTCTCTCAGATCAATGACCCCAGTATTGCGGGAAAGCACATCAGCAAGCTCTCCAATATGAGAGTGGAAAGCGCTATCAATACGGACCGGCTCTATGGAAAGATTCTGGCTGAAGCCGCCAAGATCATGCTTAAAACCGGAGCCGCTGACGGATTGAGGGAAGACCTTCCCATCTTTTTGGGGGGCAAACCCAGTTACGCTCTGCCCTATTTCGGTCCTTCCTGTCAGAGGGTTCTGGGAAAAATGGGCATCATGAGTTACCTCCGCCCCTCCGTGCTGGATGAGAAAAACCTCAACGCCAACCTGGTGGGGGCCTGTGTGCTGGCAAAAAGGGCTTATGAGACCCGTTGAAGTTACAATGAAAGATTTCATAATAATCTTTGAAGCATCAGGCCCTTCCGGCTTGTAATACCCTTTATACAGGGAGTACAGTGAAAGGAGAACCTCTATGGGAGACGCCCAGGTGAAAACGGAACAGATGGAAATAGTCGATTATGTGAAAAATCACTTCATTGAGTGGATGGAAGAGAAACATGTTTTCCCTTTTCCCCAAAACGCAGCTCAAAACAAGAGCTCCTATGATCCTCTGCTGATGGAACGGATGGTCCGGGTGGAAGAGGGGATCAAGCATCAGAATGAAAATCTGGAAAAGATGATGATCCAGTCGGATAAGCGCTTTGCAGAAGTGAATGAGAATATGAACAGACGCTTTGAAGAAGTGAATGAAAATATGAACAGACGCTTTGCAGAAGTGAATGAAACTATGGACAGGCGCTTTACTGAAGTGAATGAGAATATGAACGGGCGTTTTGAGTTTATGGATAAAAGATTCAACCGTCTGTATCTGTTTCTCACAGGGGCCTTTTTTGCTGTTCTGACGGGGATCGTCACTCTGCTGATTCAGTCCGTTTAGCCCTGTGCCCCCTTATCTCACCCATTCCTCCTCTGACTGACCGGGAATCTCGGCTCTTCGCGACTCCTGCTCATGAATATTCCATGTGCCCGGATGCACAGTCCCGGCATTCGGGTTACAATAAGACATGGAGGATATCATGCGCAAACCAACATCCACTCTCATACTCGTCTCTATAGTTCTGCTGACCCTATTTTCCGGCTGTGCCAGCTCTCAGGTTAAAGCCGCCCGCCGGGGAGACCTGGATGCTTTGCAGGAATACCTGGATGACGGTGGGGACATCAATGCTCCCGAAAAAGGCGGGACTACTCTTCTCATGTACGCCGCAGAAAACGGACAGAATCCGACCATCCTTTTTTTACTTGATAGAGATGCAGTGATAAGTCTGAAAGATGACCGAGGCCGAACGGCCTTCCTCTATGCCGTCATTGCCCGTCAGGAATCCTCGGCGGAGCTGCTCCTCAGCAGAGGGGCCGCGGTGAATGTTCTTCTCTCTTCCGGAGACTCAGCCCTGATCCTGGCTGCAGGAAGCGAAAACCTGAGTATGATCAAGATGCTCTTAGTCCAGGGTGCCGATCTCAATCAGACCAATAACGGCGGCTGGTCCGCCTTGACCATAGCCCTGAGTAAAGATGCCCAGAGACCCTCTAAACTCAGTGCCCTGACCCGGCATCTGATCAGTCTGGGAGCAGATATTGATATGAACTCAGATGTTATCTCCAAAATTGCCTTCACCGCGGCGGCATCGGGAAATGTGGACGTCTTGAACTACCTGCTGGACCTGGGCTACAACCTGGAAAGCAGGAATGACAAGAATGAAACGCTTCTGCTCACTGCCGTCTCGGCATCAAAAACGGACGCTGTCCGGATGCTCCTGCAACGAGGGGCCGACTGGGATGTAAAAGATGCCTCGGGCTGGTCACTTCTGATGAAATCTCTGTATCAATCGGCATCGAAAGGGGAGAAGCCCGATGCCGTTGCCAAACTTCTGATGGAGTATGGAGCCATTCCTGAAGGCAACAGTCCCCAGGGCATCAGAACTGCCTTTGTCGCCGCAGAAAAAGGAGCTCAGGAAGTTCTGGAACTCCTGCTGATCCATGGTCTTTCCCCTACTGTTCGAGATGATCAGGGTAACAGCCTCCTTATGGCCGGTATTCATCACCCCGATGTGGTCAGGCTGATGCTGAATAAAAATGTCCCTGTAAACGCTAAAAACAAACAGTCCATGACGGCTCGGCTGCTGGCGTCCCGATTTAATCAGAAAGAATCTCTTACTCAGTTGATTCTGGCAGGAGCCGATTTGAATCAGAGTGATAGTAAGGGTCAAAATGCCCTGTTTTATACGGCCCGCTCTGCTGATGTGGAGATGAGCCGGAAGCTCCTGGTTGCTGGAATTTCTGTCTTCTCTACGGATAAGGCGGGGAATACCGCCCTCCATGTGGCGAGTGAGTCTGGTGTGCCCGCTACTGTGCGTCTTCTTTTGACTTCAGGCATCTATGTCGACAGCAGTAATGCCAAAGGGGAAACTCCCCTCATTGTTTGTGCCCGAAACCCCCAGCATGCGGCTGAAATCAGACAGATCCTGATCACCGCCGGAGCCAAAGTCCCCGTTGTGGCAGTGGCCCCGGTAGTTCAGGCAGAACCTGAAACCAAGGCTCCGGCAGCGGCTCCTGCTCCCATTCCAAAGCAGACAGCGGCTCCAGCTCCAGTGGTAAAACCGGCTCCAGCCCCCGTGGTAACACCAGCCCCGGAAGTGAAGGTTGAAACTCCGGCAGAGACTCAAAAACCCACCCCGGAAAGTGTTGCCGAAACACCGGAGCAGAAAATCGCCCCGATACCGGCCCCGGTAAACATGGATGAACCCGCACCTCCGGCTGGCGAAGCAGAATTGAACATCCATTACGGCTGGCCTTCCATTAATCCTTCCGCCGTCCGCGGCTGGAACAACAGTGACAAACTCAAGGGTTATGCCCTCCTGAAAATCGCTTATGCCGACAGCAGCGACTGGTTCCACCAGGAGCAGATCCGGCTTCCCATGAAAGGAGTCAATGCCGACCGCTTCGAACAGGATCTTTCCCCTCATGTTGCCGCCGGGAAAGCCTGCCGGGCGACTCTCACTCTCCCCACCCAGAAAGGGAATGCCCTGGTGGCCGAGATCACGGCTGTGCCTGATGTGGAAGGAAAAATGGTGCTGTTTTTTGACAAGTTCCGGTATGAAAAATAAAAAATTCTCAATTTTTGAATCACCCGAGCCTCTTCGCTTGTATACAGGTTTAAACAGAAGTAAAATAAGAGGTAATACATGGGAGAAGCCCAAGTGGGACTTCGGTGGTTTATTTAATACAGGCCGAAGGAATAAAGTGTTTTTTGCACTACCAAAGCCCATTTAGGGCTTTGGTGGTTTTCTCCGTCGAGGCCTAAGGGTATCAAAGCTGTTTTATACCTGTATACCAAGTCTCGTATAGAGACTTGGCGGTTTATTTAAATAGGCCAAAGGGTAGGGCTTTGGTGGTTTTCTCCGTCGAGGCCTAAGGGTATCAGAATGAAAAATTTGATATTCTCATCGGGAATATGGAGAAGCGTTTTGAACAGGTGGATAAACGCATTGAGCAGGTGGCTCAGCGTTTTGAAGAAATGAGCACAGATATGAAAAAAAGTTTTTCTCTGATGTTCTGGTTTGGAACCATTGGTTTTGTTGCCCTTGGAACCTTGATGTCCGTGTATCAGTTTCTCTCATAAAAAAAATCCGAGACCCAGGAAGTACTATACTTAATACCATGCAAATGATCTTCCCAGAGCCCTGGAGGAGATGAAAGAGTATTCAAAAACTATCAGTTTGATTAAAGATTGGGCCGAAGGAAGAGGGGATACATTGATCATCGTCACCGCCGATC
>NZ_JAQIBL010000212.1 GCF_027859075.1 Oceanispirochaeta sp.
ATGAAGACCCGGATTCTGACACGCCTCCCCTGGATGAAGACCCGGATTCTGACACAGCTCCCCTGGATGAAGACCCAGAGTCTGACACAGCTCCCCTGGATGAAGACCCGGATTCTGACACGCCTCCGTTGGATGAAGCTCCTACTGAAACAAAACCTCCTGCCCATTCCGCTCCTGAAAAAAATCCTTTAGATGAGACAGAAAAGATAGAACCTCACCTGGATATTGCGGGCATGATGAACTACTTGTTTACACTCTCCCATGATCTGCCGGAAGAGAAAAGGCAAATTCTGATAGACAAGGCTATTCCCCTGAAAATGGCGTCTGTTGTCAAGAGACTCTCCGGAGGAAAGTATTTTAAGGAGAAGGTTTCCGGTTATGACAGGAGAAATGCAACCCGCCTCGATTTCCAGATTAGCGAAACGAGAATGAAAGAATCTTTCTCAGCCTTTCGGAATCTGACACAGGAACATCCTGATAATCTTATCAGCTCAGCCTTTACCAAGAAGATGGATGAATTATTGACAAAAATAAAACCTTATCTCTGAATTTGAATTTCCGGATCAGAGTTGTTTATGATCCTTCAATTTTACTTCAAAACGTTCCAGTTCCTTTCCCCTCAAGGGATTTAATTCACCCTTCATAATCTTATTCAATGCAGCCAGTTCTGAGGCAGAGAAACGAACAGATCCCCGGATATGATTATCAAAGGCTTCCATGGCAACAGGGCACACAAGGGAAACCAATCGATGGATTTCTTCGGCATAAACCCGGATCTCCATCTGAGCATGGGCATCCATCCTGAGTTTCAGGAAATGAAACATGTTTTTAAGGTCCATCTGCCAGTACCATTCTGTATATAAGCTCAAAGGGAGGTTAATCCTTGCCAGCTCCCTGGCAACTTTGTCATCCAGCAACGAACTATAATTTTCATATACCCGGGTTTGCTCCTCTTCCAGGAGGGTTCTGACTTTCTCTTTCATTTCTTGAGGAATGTCTTCTGTTGAACGGCCTTGTTTATTGTCCAGACTCTGAAAGGCAACATCTTCAGCCGAAGGAATATAAAACTCATTTTTCATCACACTGTAGCGTCCGGATATTTCATTGACACGAGCTGTTCTGTGGCGGACCCACTGACGAGCCACAAAAATAGGCATCTTGGTATGAAAAGTGAAGACAACCTGTTCAAAGGGTGATGTATGGTCGTTTCTGAGAAGGTAATTAATCAGTCCCTTGTCTTCTCGGAAAGACTTGGTTCCGCTACCATAAGAGACACGCGCTGACTGTACAATTCGGTCATCTCCCCCCAAATAATCGACCAATCGTACAAATCCCTTATCCAGAACGGGGAATTCCTTATCCAGGACTGCCTCAGCTTCTTGAACTATACTATGGCCCATATTCTCTCCTTTAATTCAGTTAATAGAGCTGTATTTTAAATATTATCCTATTCCTGCACAATAAGATTCACTTGACCGCTTGAATAATCCTGTATCTCTTTCTGGCAGGCCTCTCGATATTTGTCAGGAACCTCTCCCTTCAAATGAACAAGATCTGTGAACTCCTCCTGAAGATCCTGAATCGCCGCCTGTTCCAGAATGGACTTAATTCCTTCAAACTGACTGTAACTACAAACGAGGGCTACCCTTGAATACTCCATCTTCTCCCGGGTTTCCACCAGAGACAGAACCTCCTGAGCTGCACGAGTATAAGCACTGACCAGGCCTCCTGTTCCCAGTTTTGTTCCTCCGAAGTATCGGATAACAAAAAGGGTAATGAATGTGAGACCGCTCCCCTTCAGCACTTCCAACACTGGACGGCCTGCTGTGCCATGAGGTTCACCATCATCACTGAGACCATAGAGGGTACCTGCATCTCCCAGAACATAGGACCAGACCACATGGCTGGATCCCGGATGCTCCTGTCTAAGCCTCTTTAAATGAGACTTGACCTCGAGGTCATCAAGGACAGGATAGACAAGACTGATGAATTTTGATTTTTTAAGTGTGAACTCATTTTCCGCCATTCCGGCAGGAATCATAATTTTTTTCATTTTTTTTTCCCGAACCCTCAAAATGTACTATAATTTGCTTTAGAAAATAAAGTCAAATCTGTGTTTTATCACGACCTGTCCCTTCTTGATTTCTGATCCTGAAACGTTGTATAAGTGGTGATTTTATTGTATTATACAAAATTCACAATATTGATTATTAATTATGCAGCTGCTAAGGAGCTATAGTGATAAAAAAAGATTTTCCTAAAGTACACTATTATGACCAGGACTTTGTAGACATCTATAACCGATCATGGGCGTGGATACAGGATGACTGGTTTAAGAGTGACTCCGAAAATACTATAAAGAATGGTTTCTTTAATCATAATGAAAATACAAGCCTGGACCTTTTTGAAACCTGCATGTCTACGTTTTTCCTAGTCTATTATAACATGAAATACCCTGTTGCTCCCATGTTAGACAATTTTTATATGCTCCAGGAAGAGGATGGCGCCATCCGATCCAATTATGATCTTGAAACATCAGAACCTGTTTATACAGAGGCAAATCCCAAAGGAGCATCCCCCCCTCTTCTGGCGTGGGTAGAATATAATCTCTACCATAAGGTTGGTCAGAAAAAGAGGATAAAGGAAGTCATGCCTCCTCTTGAACGCTACTACAGCTGGTTGGATGAGGATTTTATGGATATGGATTCCGGTCTGTATGTTGTTCCTCTCGAAGCTACCAAGATGACAAATTCTCCCCGGTCTAAAATGAAGTTCGCCGTCGATTTTAATGCTCAGCAGGCTCTGAATTCCCTTTATATGTCTGCCCTGGGTGATATTTTGAATGATAAGGAACTCAGTTTTAAATATAAGAAGAAGTACTTTTCACTCAAAACCAGAATAAACAGTCTGATGTGGAATCAGGATGATAACATTTACTACGATCTGGATGCGGACCTAGAACAGGTCAAGGTGAAAACAGCAGCATCCTTCTGGCCCCTTTTAGCGGAGATTCCCAATGAGGCCCGGGCAGAGGGTCTGATTGATCTACTCAAAGATCCTGATTCCTTCGGAACAGATAACCCCTTCCCATCTCTGGCAGCGAATGAACCTGATTTTGATAAGAAAGGGAATGGGTATTGCGGGTCTGTTTATCCCTTTCTGACTTTTATGATCATCAAGGGTCTGGAAAAATATGGACGCTATGAATTTGCCAGAGAGTGCTCGATCAGGCACATGTATTACATTCTCGATACTTTCCATCCTGACGGAAATACAAAAGGAACTCTATGGGAAGCCTATTCCCCCTTAAGTGAAGGTCCTGCTGTAGGAAAGGAGGGGGTACAGGAAAACAAACAGCTCTTCCTGACCTATGCCGCCTTATCGACGATAACTCTCATGATCGAGAATATCGTAGGACTGTATATAAGTCTGCCCCGAAAAACAGTAGATTGGATTGTTCCGACTCTAGAACTTATGGGGATAGAAGATCTCTCTCTTAAAAGAAATATGATAACTATCCTGAGCAATAAAAGCAGCAGAGGATGGGAAATTCGGCTCGAATCGGAGAAATTGTATTACTTTACCATAGATATTCTGGGTGAGAAGAAAAAGACCCTACCTATTCCATCGGGAAAATGCTCCATGCTGATCGACAAGCTATAATCACTGAGTTCATTAAGAAAATAGCCTGTTTCGAAAGGAATCAGGCTATTTTTTTAGTAGTTCATCCTTCCCTTCATGGCTCTGGAAATGCTCATTTTATCGGCATACTCCATATCACCACCCACAGGGAGGCCCGAGGCAATTCTTGAAATTCTAATCTCTTTGTCTTTCAGTAAGTGCTTGATGTAGAGAGCTGTCGAATCTCCTTCCAGAGTGGGATTGGTCGCCAGAATCAGTTCATTGACTCCCAGGGTCTCAATCTGATCCAGAAGCCTGTCAAAACCCAGTTCAGAAGGACCAATACCGTCCAGGGGAGACAAAACACCATGGAGGACAAAATACAATCCTTTGTAATCTCCGGTGCTTTCAATCATCATAATATCCTGTGATTCTTCTACCACACAGAGGATCAATTCATCTCTGTCACGGGAGCTGCAGATGCTGCAGAACTCCTCTTCAGTGTAATTTCCGCATTGGCTGCACTTATGAATTTTTTCTTTCAGTTCTGAAATGGACTGACTCAGAAGCTTATTAAATGACTCATCCCCTTTCAGTAGAGAATAGGCCATGCGTGAGGCACTTTTCTTTCCAATGCCCGGCAGTCTTGACAGAAGGGTTATAAGATTTTCGAGGGTGTTCATCCTCAGACTCCGGGAAACCCGGGAGGCAGAGGCATCCCTGAAAGATCAGACATTTCATCCCTGATTTTTTCCTTCATTTTTACCATCGCAGCAGAACAGGATGAAACGATCAGCTCTTCCAGCATTTTCACATCCCGGGGATCCACGGCAACAGGGTCAATGGTAATGCCCAGAATATCCATCTGACCGTTCATTTTGACAGTCACAAGGCCCCCTCCGGAGCTGCCTTCGGCTTCAATTTTCTTTAACTTCTCTTGAACATCACCCATTTTCCCCTGCATTTCCTGCAGGTTTTTCATGAAATCCAATGGATTAAAACTCATATTTCACTCCTGTTTACAATTGTCCCTCTGAATACGTTAAGAACAAGCTCTACCTGTTCTTCAATTTCTTCATTCAGGATTGAATCTTCCTCTTCTTTGATCACTGTTTTTATCTGCACTGTCCATCCGAGATGACCCTTGATAATGCTTTCGATTTCTCTGCTTTCCTTCTCAATAAAAGTACTTTCAAAGGGGCTGTTAAAACTGAGAGAAAGGATATTTTCATTAAAATCCCAGTGCCCTGATTTTTCCATTGCCGCTGCCAATGAATGACGGTCCTGTCTGAGTACCCGAAGGATATCTGCTTTCAACTCAGCCAGAGGAGGAAAGGGCTTTGGAGTGGACTCTTCTGTCTGAGGAGGAGGGTTCTGGCTCTTTGAAGGAATAAATGCCCCGGGGAACGACTTGATTTCGCTGTGATTTTCACCTTCGGCTACCGGAAGGGATTCATCCGGTTTCTCGACGGTAGGTGCAGAATGGGAATCCTTTCGATTTTTGACCATTCTGTCAAAGGCTTCAGACAGGCCTGGCTCAGGGGGTTTTAATTTTTTTTTTTAGTCTCTTCCAGAGTAGGAGTGATAGACAGGGCTGCAGTATTTCCCATCTGTTCCTTGAGCTGCCCCAACTCTTCCAGCAATGATTTGGGATCTATATGATAACGGATGGAGGACATGCGGCTTACCAGCAACTCCAGCTCAAACCGGGGATTCAGAGAATAACGGATATCCCGGAATAGATTAAGAACCTCTTCAAGAGCCCATTCGATCTGACGGGAATTCAGGTGCTCAAATACAAGACTTGAAAATCGGTCAGCCTGATGGCCAAGAAGAGATTCCTTTTTCACACCATGGAATATGAAAAGTGCATTCCTCAAATATTCAGCGATATCTATGATGAACTGTTCAACCGAGACACCACCGGAAAGAATAGTATCCAGAAGATCCAGAGATTCTTCCGCCTTTTCCTCCACCAGGAGAGCCATGAGATTATTCAGCTGATCCATACCGATAAGGCCAAGTTTTTCCTGGATTTTCTCCAGGGTGAGATGGCCTTCTGAAAAAGAAACGATCTGGTCAAACAGAGTGTAGGCATCTCGAACTGAGCCTGTCGATTCCCGGGCAATCCAGAAGAGGGCATCGTCATCGTATTTAACGGCTATTTCATCACAGACCGCCGCCAGAAGCCTCTTTATTTCACCCAGGTCCACCAGTCGGAAGTTAAACTGTTGGCACCGGGAACGGATGGTCGCAGGCACCTTATGAATTTCTGTGGTGGCAAATATAAAAATTATATAGGGAGGAGGTTCTTCAATTGTTTTTAAGAGTGCATTGAAGGCGCTGTTAGACAGCATATGAACCTCATCGATGATGTATATCTTGTACCGGGAACTACCTGGTCCGAAGAGGACTTCATCCTTGATCTCCCGGATATCATTGACTCCGGTATTAGAAGCACCATCAATTTCAATTACATCCATGGAATTGCCCCGGGCAATTTCCTTGCAGTTGGAACAGACCCCACAGGGGTTTACACTGGCTCCCCTCTCACAGTTGAGAGACCGGGCCAGAATACGGGCGGCTGAAGTTTTTCCTACACCTCTAGGACCGGAAAACAAATAGGCATGGGCGATTCTATTATTTTCAATTGAGTTCTTTAGAGTGGCTACAACAAAATCCTGACCTGACAATTCCAAGAGGGTCTGAGGTCGTTTCCGTGAGGCGGTTACTTCAAATTCCATAGAGATTCATTATATCTGAAAGGAAGGGAGTCATCAAGCTTGAGTGGGTGTCAAAAAAAGGACAAAAAAAATCCCCTCAGCTCCTCTCAAGCTATCCATGGCACATCAAACAATCGCTTACGGCTGCTACCTTCCGATCCTGACCGGGTTGGGCGATGTTCAATTGCATGGAGCCTGAAAATCAACACTGAAGGGAAATACGGAGAGGGGGGGATTCGAACCCCCGGTACCTTGCGGTACATACGCTTTCCAAGCGCACACCTTCGGCCACTCGGTCACCTCTCCCGACAAATAAAACATGGTATAAAACTAGAATGAAATCATCCCAATATATGCCCAAGAGGGTTCGAACCTCCGACCTTCAATTCCGCAAACTGACGCTCTATCCAGCTGAGCTATGGGCACATGTACGGAGAGGGGGGGATTCGAACCCCCGGTGCGGTTACCCGCACAACACCTTAGCAGGGTGCCACCTTCGGCCACTCGGTCACCTCTCCTGGTTTGTTTTTAACCAGAACAATAAAAATATACAGATAATGGTCAAAACTACGGAGAGGGTGGGATTCGAACCCACGGTAGGTCTCCCTACGCTGGTTTTCAAGACCAGATCCTTCGACCGCTCGGACACCTCTCCAAAAACCGTAGGTTAAAATATCGCAAGTCCAAATCTTTGTCAAGCCTCGAAGAACAGCGGAAAGTTGGGACCCAGTATTTTATGATTGTCATAGTTGGGTTTTTAAATATAATAAGTATATGAATATTATTAAAAAGCATCCTTTGAAAGAAATTGGTACCGGGTTTATTCCTGAAAAGTTCCTTCCCCAGGGAAAGGATGAATATTATATAAGAAAGAGACAGCTGGGTGAATCTATCTCCCATCGGCACCTCTCAGCCCATGAAATTGAAGTTCTTGTTAAGAATGCGAACTCTGCGGATGACTGGAATTCCATATATGTGACAGATCACTTTGACCCGAAATTGGTGAAAAACAATCAGTTTCATGGTTTGATCCGCATCGGAGACCTGGAAAGCCTTTATCTTGAATTCCACGATATCCCCCTTCCTGTCGGAATTTACAATTCCAATATTATTTCCAGTGATCTCGGTTCAAATGTCTCCATTAATAATGTCAATCTTCTCTCTCATTACATCATTGAAAATGAAGTGATCCTTCTGAATATCAACGAACTTGTCACCACAAATTATGCTAAATTCGGAAATGGTATTATAAAAGAAGGAGAAGATGAATCGATAAGGATATGGGTTGAAATTGCCAATGAGAACGGCGGTAGAAGGGTTCTGCCTTTTGACGGGATGACTGCCGGAGACGCCTGGTTATGGTCCCGCTACCGTGATCGAACTGCCCTTCTGGATAAACTCAAATCCCTGACTCAGAACAGTTTTGATAAAAAACGCGGGTATTATGGCCGCATAGGCACCGGGTCAGTTCTTAAACACTGTCGAATTCTAAAAGATGTCTATGTGGGCAGCAATGCCTATATCAAAGGGTCTAATAAGCTTAAAAACCTGACCATTAACAGCTGTGCAGAATCCCCCACACAGATAGGAGAGGGGGTTGAGCTCGTTAATGGAATTATCGGCTATGGGTGCCATATTTTTTACGGTGTCAGCGCCGTCAGGTTTGTAATGGATGACCACACCAATTTGAAATACGGCGCCCGGTTGATCAACTCCTTTCTTGGAAATAATTCTACCATATCCTGCTGTGAAGTTCTGAACGCCCTGATCTACCCCGGTCATGAGCAGCATCACAACAGTTCCTTCCTCTGTGCATCCACCATTTTAGGTCAAAGCAACATGGCATCGGGGGCGACCATCGGATCCAATCATAATTCGAGAGGAAATGATGGTGAAATATTCGCCGGGAGAGGGTTCTGGCCCGGTTTAAGCACAAGTCTGAAGCATAACTGCCGTTTTGCCTCATTCAATCTCCTTGTTAAAGGAGCCTATCCTGCAGAAATTGATAATCCACTGCCCTTCTCACTGGTCTCCAATGACGAGAGCCATAATTGCCTGAATATCATTCCTGCCTACTGGTTCAGATACAATATGTATGCCCTGGCCAGAAATGCCTGGAAATATGCTAACCGGGATAAGAGGTTAGAGAAGAAACATCTTATCATATTTGATTATCTGGCTCCGGATACTGTGAATGAAATTTTTAGAGCCATGGAAATCATAAGAACTCTGGTAGAAGAGACCAGGGATTATCAGCAGCAGAAAATATATGCGACAGCCCATGAATTCCTCTGTGGAGAAAACATTCCGACTCTCAATGCGGATAATATAGAAAGCGGAAAAAGATCTGTCATCATCTTAAAGCCCTGTGAAGCCTATCGGGTGTATAGAGATATGCTGCTCCTTTTCGCTGTCAAAACCCTGGTAACATCAAAGATAGACGCCCGGGTTATCCTTAAAACAATCCACGGCTGCAAAAAGAGAAGCGACTGGGAGAATGTGGGAGGACAGCTGATCAGAAAAACTCAAGTGAAAAAACTTCTGGAAGGAATTGAGAAAGACAGGGTCAACAGCTGGGAAGGAATTCATGATTTTTACCTCAGAGAAGCATTGGAATATCCCAAAGATCTTGTAGATCACGCTTTCTCTACCCTGAAAGAACTATTTCAACTTGAAAAAATGGAAGAGAATGAAAATTCACTTCAGGGAATATTCCACCGGAGCCTGGAAATCAATCGGAATCTGGATGAAAAGTGCTATGCCTCCAGATCTAAAGACTACAGCAATCCATTCCGCAATATCACCTATTCCAGCGATATAGAAAGGGATGCAGTAGTCGGAAGACTGGATGATGACAGTTTCATTGTAAAAAACCGGGAGGACACCCAGGCCCTGGAAGATTTAATAAAGGAATACCTTTAAACGTTTTCACGAAATCAGGTCAAAAATCCTTTCCAAATCATCCTCAGAGAAATAGGAAATCTCAATTTTACCCTTTTTTAAGTTTCCTTTAACCTGGACTCTCGTACCGAAATGATCAATAAATTTTTGTTCAATCCCTAAAATTTCTGGTACCTTATTCTTAGGAAGAGTCGCTTTTTCCCGGCTTTGAGGCCGTTTCCCCTGGTTTAGATCCTCCACCATTCGTTCGGATTCCCTGACGGACAAACCCTCATCCCTTATTCGGCTGTGAAATATTTTTTGATCGGCCGGATTTAAAACCGCCAGTATCGCTCGGGCATGTCCTGCAGTGATAACACCCAGATTCAAGGACTCCTGTACATCCGCCGGTAAATTCAGAAGCCTGAGACTATTGGCGACAGTAGAACGCTTCTTTCCGACCTTATCAGCAACTTCCTGCTGGCTCATATCCAGGGAATCCATCAGATTTCTGAAAGCCTTTGCTTCTTCAATGGCTGTCAAATCTTCCCGCTGAATATTTTCGATCAGAGCAATTTCAAGTTTTTCCTCTTCTGTAAAATCTCTTACAATAGCGGGAATAGTCTTTTTCCCGACAAGAAGGGACGCCCTGTAACGCCGTTCTCCCGCAACAATCTCATAACCCTGTGCGGATTTTTCAACAATGATGGGCTGAATGACGCCCCGGGATTGAATGGAGTTAGCGAGTTCCTGAAGAGAATCTTCACTAAAGATTTTTCGGGGCTGATCAGGATTTGTTCTAATAGAATCAATCAAAAGATCTTCAACAGAATCACGGATGTCCACATGAATATCAATATTATCCTGTTTGCTGTCATCCAGGCTGAGAAGGGCATCAAGACCCATCCCGCCTAAGGCTTTTTTCTTAGACACGTTTTAAAACCTCTCCGGTCAATGTTTTATAGCATTTGGCGCCGATGCATACTGCATCATAGAGATTGATGGGAAGACCATGGGATGGAGCCTCAGAGAGTCTTATATTCCTGGGAATAACAGTATTGAAAACCATTTCCGGGTGCTGCTTAAAAGTATCCTGTACACTTTTAATAACTTCTTTTCCCAGATTTGTGCGGGAATCATACATAGTAAAAATAATACCACCAATTTTTAAACTGGTATTTACTGATTTCTGAATTCTCTTGATGGTCATGGAGTACATGTACTTCAAACCCTCTAAAGCAAAATATTCACACTGCAGGGGAATGATCACCGTGTCGGCCGCGACAAAACCATTGATAGTCAGAACACCCAATGAAGGCGGGCAGTCAATGAGGATGTAATCATAGGACTCCCTCAAGGATGAGAGGATTTTCTTTAAATACTGAAGAGAGTCCTTTTTATCAGCTTTACTGAGTTCCACGGTTGCACCGGAAAGATTCAGATTGGATGGTAATATATAAAGATTTTTCTGGGGAGTCTTTTGCACAGCCTTCTCAACAGGGATTAATCCCATCATCGCCTCATAGATGCTGTTCTGCGTATCCTTTATGCCGAGACTGCTGGAAAGGTTGCCTTGAGGGTCAAAGTCGACCAGAAGCACGCTATGACCTGCCTCTGCCATATAAGCTCCAATGTTAACAGTGGTGGTTGTTTTACCTACACCGCCCTTCTGATTTGCGAATACCACTACTTTTGCCATAGCCAGAATTATAGCCGAACAGCTATTTCTTGTCACTTCAATACTGTAATGTTGACCAACAAGTTTTTTTTTAATACTTTTAGAGCCATGTTGGGCATAATTATTACCCAAAATACAGGAGAATATAAGCATGTTAACAGAAAGAGTTCAAAAAGCACTCGAAGATGTAAGACCCTCACTGCAGGCTGATGGCGGAGATATTGAATTAGTAGAAGTAAAAGAAGATGGAACAGTTCTTGTGCGGCTTCAAGGCGCCTGCGCCGGATGTCCCATGTCACAGATGACTTTGAAACAGGGTGTTGAAACATATTTGAAAAAACAGGTTCCAGAAGTTACAACAGTAGAATCAGTTTAAATTCTTTTTTATGGTAGAACGTTCCGATAATTTATAAAGCTTGATTTTTTCATTTTTTGCTTTAAATTTCAAAGTACGCACTCAACTCTGGGAGGCGGAACTTTGCAGAGGAATCAATAATGAGCACTATTTTACAAAAAGAATTTAATAAATCCTTATTAGATAAAGATTTATTGCATATGTTCCCTAAAATTGAACTTCATCGTCATCTAGAGGGAACTTTCGATATAGATACCCTCTATGACATTTCAATAAAAAATGGATTGGATACTCCCCGGGAGAAACAAAAATTTAAGGAATATTGTCAATTTCCTAAAGACCATGAGTCTGATTTTCTATTATTCCTGGCAAAATTTCATACAAACTGGTACAGATCACTCGATGATGTCTATAAAGTTGTATATAACTCGGTGAAAAAAATTGTCAATGAAGGCATCCATTACATCGAGCTTCGTTTTTCTCCTGAGCATTTTTCTTTGGAAAACAATTTTGACCGGTTGGAAATTACCAAAATTGTAATCAATGCCGCCGATGCAGCAGCCAAGTCAAGCGGGCTGAAGATTAAATATATACTGACATTTAACCGGGGAAAGCAGACCTCTTCTGAAATGCTTAAATTATACAGGACAATGTTGGATCTCAACATTGACAGCATTGTTGGTGTGGACCTTGCCGGAGATGAAACCAATTTCCCTCCAGAACTATTTTCTAAATTTTTCGATGCAGTCAACGAGATTGGCGTTCATAAGATTGATATTCATGCCGGTGAAGTTACTGATTCAAGTCAAATATGGACAGCCATTGATAAACTTCATGCCGATAGAATAGGTCATGGAGTCTCTACTATCTATGATGAGAAGTTGCAGCTTGAACTAATCGATAGAAACATTTACCTCTGTCAGTGTGTTATTTCTAATTTTCAGACAGCAGCATGGTCTGATACACCATCCCATCCCATCGCCCGCCTATTCAGAAAGAATGTCCCGGTTTCTATAAGTTCAGATGACCCGACAATTCAGAATGCCAATTTAGTCGATGATTATCTAACAATCGTCAAGAATTTTGATTTTTCCTTTCAAGAATTGGTTAAAATTAATTTCAATACGATTGATGCCTCTTTTCTCTCAGCAGATCAGAAAAGTTCAATGAAATTAGATTATTCCAAAGCCCTGGATTTCTTCATTCAGAAAAATTCTTAACAATTTATCCACAGGAATAGAAGCTGTTTTTCTGAGAATGAGAAATAATTAATTATATTAATTGCAATGATATATTCGAGCAGAGCAGATAAACTGAGGATTTTTATCCCCAGTTTATACACAGGCAGAGTGGTCACTCTGCTTTTTTTATCATTAGAGCGTAAGAACAATGGATCTGACCCCTCAACCGGGACAGTCAGTGAAGTCGCACCTTTAGATTCATACATATCAGGAGTTCTATACCCCAAATATGAATGTTTACTTTGTCGATTATAGAAGACTTCAATATCTTCGAACAGAACATTTTTTGCTTCTTGTCAACATTCAAAAATTTCATTCTGCAACCATTCTGCCTTAATGCTTTAAAAAAGGTCTCACCACAGGCATTGTCCCAGCAATCACCTTTGTGACTCATGCTTTGAAACATCAGTTCTGACTTCAATGCATTAAGGAATCTCTTGGAGCAGGACTGACTTCCTCTATCGGAATGAAAGATTAGGAGTTCTCAGCTGTACAGCATGCCAGAAGGCCATAAGAAGTAAGTTTGTATCTATTCGTGAACTTTCCCGACCGACCAGCAACGTTCCTGGAATATAAATCGATAATTACACATAAGTATATCCATACTTCTGCTGTCCAGACGGAGTTGAGATCACGGACCCTTTCTGATTGAGATCAGAGACTGAAAAAAACCGATTCAGTAGATAGAGACACACATTGTGGTTATGCTTGGTATTTGTTGTAATCAGGATTTTTTTCTTCATTCTCTGGTTTAAGTCATTGTCACTGAGTATACGAGCCTCTTTTTTATGATTTATCGGTGTCCCTATGTCTTTCAGGTCATCAGAGATTATTGGAGTACCATTAGAAAAACGGCTTTGTTTCTGGAGATCTTGTATCTTCCCAACAAGATCTCTTTCGTTTGATAACTGATACTGCCTTTTTTAGAAGAGTGGAGCCATCTATAATATCTATTCCGGCGGATTCCAAGGGTCCTGGCCATTTTCACCACCGGATAGGATTCTGAATGATTATTCATGATTTTATACATCATTTCTGGTCCTTGCTGAAAAAGGATACAGCTTTTTTGCGGATGCCTCATTCCATTGTGACATCTGCCAATTCTCTCCGTAATTGAGCTAATTCCGCCTCAATTGGTTTTCCCTGCCCAGGAAATGCTTTCTCTTGATGAGTTTCATATTCCCGTCTCCAGCGACTTAACATCTCTTGATTGATTCCAAGTTCTGCAGCCACTTTCCTGGCGGGCTTACCTGCCCTCAGAAGGAATTCAAGATATTTCTGTTTGAATTCCTTTGTGTACTTCCTACGATTGCTCCCCATAAAGTATCTCCTACTTTTAATATCAGAGACTTAACTGGCGGTCTACATCGTCTGGGGGGCAGGTCCACAAAGACTCTCCTTCAAGATGTTTCACGTGAAACAAAAAGCCGCAGTATTTGTACTGCGGCTTTTAAAAAAGTTTATTTATTATTCTGAGGTTTCACGTGAAACATCGTCACTAGTCTCTTCAGGACTCTCGTCTCCATTTTCTTCAATGATGACTGGGTCAACCAGGAGATCGTCCTCGCTTTCCTCATTTTCTTCATCTTTTTGCTGAACAGCAACTCCAACAAGTGTATCCTTATCATTTATATGAACGATTCGGACTCCAAAGGCGTTTCTGCCTATAACGGAAATACTATCCAGGTTTAATTTGATGGCTTTTCCCATGGTTGATATGCAAATCAGGGAATTTGTAGCATTAACTGACAGGGCAGCGACCAGCTTCCCTGATTTAACATTGACATTGTAGGCTCTTTGACCCTGAGTGCCTCTTCCATGAGGATTAAAATCCTTGAACTCTGTCCGTTTCCCATATCCCTTTTCAGAGATAAGGAACAACTGATTCTCTTCTGAAGCACAAACTACACCAATAAGAATATCATCACCATTTAATCGAATCCCTCGGACTCCATGTGAATTTCTTCCCATACGGCGCACTGATTCTTCAGGAAATTTTAAGCCCTTCCCATTTTTGGTAATGATCATGACGTCTCTTGTCCCATCGGTCAGTTCAGCTGAAACAAGGTGGTCACCTTCATCCAGGTTTATCGCAATAATTCCTCTTGTTTTGGCATTTCGGAAGTCATAAGTCGAAACTCTTTTAACAACGCCCATTTGAGTTGCCATAAAAAGAAAATTATCTTCAGAAAAATCCTCAAGGGGAACCATGGTTGTTATTTCTTCATCCGGGACAAATTCAAACATGGTTTTAAGGTGCTTTCCCCGGGAAGCTCTAGATCCTTCGGGAATCTCATAGACTTTCAGCCAGTAGGCTTTTCCTTCGCTTGTCACAAAGAGGATATAGCTGTGGGTAGAGGCCAGGAAAATATGTTCTATGAAATCGCCATCTTTTAATGCTGCCGAATTAGAACCCTTACCTCCTCGCCCCTGCTCCTTATAAGCTGTAAAAGGAATTCTCTTGATAAATCCTCTATTGGAAATAAGAACAACCATGTCCTCTTTTTCAATCATATCTTCCATATTCATGGAGCCAATTTCTTCAATTCTTATTTCAGTTTTTCTTTTATCACCATACTTTTCGGCAATTTCAGTGGTTTCTACTTTAACCACATCCAGAATTTTTTCTTCATGAGCGAGCAGGTCTTCAAGGTAATCAATGTATTTCATGATTTCAGCCAGTTCATCCAGTATTTTCTGGGTTTCAAGGCTGGTCAATTTCTGCAGTCGCATATCAAGAATAGCCTGAGCCTGTAACTCACTGAAATCGAAGCGTTCCATGAGATTGGCTCTTGCCATATTCACGTTGGCAGATTTTTTAATGATATCTACCACTTCATCTATATTTTCGAGGGCTATTTTTATTCCATCAAGAATATGAGCCCTGGCTTTTGCTTTTTTCAGTTCGTATTCTGATCTTCTTCTGATAACTACCTGCCGGTGACTGATAAAGTAATCAAGGAGATTTCTCAGTGTACAGACCTTAGGCATCCCTTTAACCAGGGCTAAATTATTAACATTAAAATTAACCTGAAGATTTGTGTGGGAGAATAGAAGGTTCAATACAACTTTGGCTGAGACATTTCTTTTCAGTTCTATAACAATTCTCATCCCGGTTCTATCAGATTCATCTCTGAGATCTGAAATACCTTCAATTCTCTTTTCTCTCACTAGTTCGGCTATTCTAATAACAAGATTTGCTTTATTTATCATATAAGGAAGTTCGGTGATGATGATGGCATCTTTTTCTGCTGTCATCTCTTCCAGATTATACTTGGCACGAACCGTTATTTTACCGCGTCCCGTCATGGCGGCTTCTCTGAAACCAATTTTGCCGTATATGATGCCTGCCGTCGGGAAGTCGGGTCCCTTAACAATATCAAGTAGTTCTTCATCCATTATTTCTGAATTATCAATGACAGCACAGATGGCTTCACATATTTCATTCAGGTTATGAGGAGCCATATTCGTAGCCATTCCTACGGCAATACCACTGGCTCCGTTTACAAGAAGCATGGGGAAAGCGGTAGGCAGAATCAGAGGTTCCCTCATAGAGTCATCGTAGTTTGGACCAAAATCTACTGTGTCTTTTTTGATATCCATTAAGATGGCTTCAGAAACTTTTGCCAACCTGGCTTCCGTGTATCTCATGGCCGCGGGCGGGTCTCCGTCTACCGAACCAAAGTTTCCCTGACCCTGAACGACAGGGGTCCTCAGTGAAAAGTCCTGAGCCAAACGAACAAGAGCATCGTAGATAGACTGGTCTCCATGGGGATGAAATTTACCAAGTACATCCCCGACAATACGTCCACATTTTTTGTAAGCCGTATTATATCTGATACCCATTTCACTCATAGAAAAGAGGATTCTCCTATGAACAGGTTTCAGACCATCCCTGACATCAGGAAGGGCTCTACTGACGATGACAGACATGGCATAATTGAGATAGGATTCTTTAACTTCATCTTCTATGGCTATTGGAATGATCCTTCCGGTATTATCATCCTGCACGATTTGCTCCTATGTGCTTTCGAAGCTGCATTACAGCATCAATAGTATATTCGTTCAGGGCCATAAGGCCCGTGAGACAATTAAATATCAAGGTTTGATACGGTTAAGGCATTCTCTTCAATAAATTTTCTCCGGGGTGGAACATCTTCACCCATAAGAGTTGTGAACATTTCATCAGCTGCTACGAAATCTTCAAGCTTAACCTGTTTCATATTTCTTGTTTCTGGGTTCATTGTCGTTTCCCAGAGCTGATCCGGATTCATTTCACCCAGACCTTTATATCTTTGCATATTAACTTTTTCCTCGGAAACACCCAGAAACTTAAGATATTCATCTTTCTCATTATCATCATACACATAGTGAGGCTTTCCATTCGCTACAATTTTGTATAGCGGCGGCATAGCCAGATACACATGACCAGCTTCAATAAGGGGCATCATATACCGAAAAAAGAAGGTTAAAAGCAGAACTCTGATATGGGAACCGTCTACATCGGCATCTGCCATGATGATTACTTTGTGGTATCTCAATTTTTCAATATTGAATTCTTCCCCGAGATTGGTTCCTAAGGCAGTTATTACTGGAAGCATTTTTTCGTTGGAAAGAACCTTTTCAATTCTGGTTTTTTCAACATTGATCATCTTACCCCACATGGCCAAAATTGCCTGAAACTTTCTGTCTCTTCCCATCTTGGCAGAACCACCGGCGGAATCTCCTTCGACAAGGTATACTTCGCAGTTTCGGGGATCTTTATCAGCACAATCCGCCAGTTTTCCTGGAAGACCCGAACTCTCAAGAAATCCTTTCCTTCTAGTCAGGTCTCTTGCCCTTTTTGCGGCAGCTCTTGCCTTGGAAGCCGTAATTGATTTATCCAAAATAATATCAATAACATTTGGATGCTCTTCCAGATAGGTTGTTAACCTCTCATTCACAATGGATTCAACGATTCCTCTAACTTCAGAATTTCCCAGTTTAGTTTTTGTCTGACCTTCAAACTGTGGTTCTTGAACTTTTACAGAAATAACACAGGTCAAACCTTCCCTGACATCTTCTCCTGATAAATTATCATCCACTTTTTTGGCTAATTTTGACTTCCTAAGAAAATCATTAAGGGTTCTTGTAAGGGCTGCTTTAAAACCGGAAAGGTGAGTCCCTCCTTCCTTTGTGTTTATATTATTCACATAAGAAAAGATGTTTTCTGCATACCCTTCATTATATTGGAGAGATAATTCAACGATTACCTGATCTTTTTCAAATTCAAAATAAATTGGTTCCGCAAATAAAGGAGTTTTTGCCTTATTGAGATATTCAACAAAGGATCTAACTCCTCCCTCAAACATGAATATCCTTTCTTTTTCAGGACTTATTCTTTCATCAGTAAGATTTATGGTTATCCCCTTATTAAGGAAAGCCAATTCTCTCAATCTGTTCGAAAGGATATCAAAGCTGTATTCAGTATCATCAAATATAGTTGTATCTGCCTGAAATCGTACGACCGTCCCTCTTTTAGAGGTTGTGCCCACAATTTTAACATCTTCATCAGGAACACCAATTCTATATTTCTGATAATTGATATCTCCTAATCTATGAACAAAGACTTCACACCATTCAGAAAGTGCGTTTACGACAGAGACTCCAACACCATGGAGTCCTCCAGAGACCTTATAGCTATCCTTGTCAAATTTTCCACCCGCATGAAGTTTAGTCATGACAACTTCAAGAGCACTTAAATTTTCAACTGGATGTAAATCGACAGGAATACCTCTACCGTTATCGACAACTCTTATGATATTTCCTTCTTCAATAAACACCGAAATTTCATTACAGTGTCCAGCTAATGCTTCATCTATACTATTATCAACTACTTCATAGACTAAATGGTGTAAACCATCAGGGCCGGTTGACCCAATATACATACCCGGTCTCTTGCGTACAGCCTCCAGACCTTTGAGTATCTGAATCTGCTGAGCATCATAGTTTTCCTGCATATTTATACCTAAAATTATTATTTGAAAAGATGGGATCAGTATATCGCTGGATCATAAAAAAGTAAAGACGAGTACAAAGCTTGTCATAACAGTTAAATTAACCTAATATACTGCTCAATCTGCTTGTTGATAAATTGTGGATAAATATATTTAAATTTATATAACATAGATATTAATGACAAAGCTTAAACATTCAATATCCTTATAATTTATCCACAATGTTGTGTATAAGTTATATAAATATATATATTATATAACTTTAAATGTAAATAATGTAAGCTTTAATAAATTGCTGGTAATTTTTTACATTTTTCTGTTTTATCCTTTAGAATGGAAATTAAATCTGTGGAAAAACTGTTAATGGAGTTTTTAGTTTAAATGAATGAATTTGATTACAGTATATTCTGGGAAGAGACAATCAAACAACTCAGAGAGGAAAATGAACTTTCAGATCAAGAATATAATATGTATTTCCAGAGCATTCATTATATTGAATCCACTAAGGATACAATTGTCCTCAGTATTCCCTCACGCTTTATCCAATCACAACTAAAGCAACGCTATAATTTCATAATTGAAACCCGTTTGTTTGAACTCTCAGGAATTGTACTCACCCTGGATTTTGAAATTGAAAATAGAAAAAAAGACCAGGAAAAGTCTATTATTTCAAAAGAGGAGCCACTTGAGGAAAAAGAGAAGATATTTGAACCCCATCCACAGTTGAGAGATGATTATACATTTGAAAATTTTGTTGTGGGTAATAACAACTCTTTTGCAGCTAATGCTTCAAGGGCTATAGCTGAAAATCCAGGTTCTAAATATAATCCCTGTCTCATTTATGGTGGTGTTGGATTAGGTAAAACTCACCTTATGCAGTCCATTGGAAACAATATTCATAAAAAAAAACCGGATATGAAGGTAGTCTATATTCCAGCAGAAACCTTTATAAATGATTTTATTGAATCTATTAATACCAAAAAACAAACACATTTTAAAAATAAATACAGAAATGCCGATATTCTTCTGATTGATGATATTCATGACCTGCAGGATAAAAAAGGAACTCAAGAAGAGCTTTTTCATACTTTTAATGCCCTTTATGATGCAAACAAACAAATGGTCTTTACCTGTGACCGTCCTCCATCAGAACTCAAGAATTTTGCTGATAGACTAAAAAGCAGATTTGTAAGAGGTTTGAATGTTGATTTGCATCCCCCAAATTATGAAACAAGATATGCCATTCTCAGAAAAAAAATGGAAGATAGAAATGTCGATATCTCAGATGAAATTCTTGAACTAATAAGTGAGAACATAAATACTAATATCCGTGATCTTGAAGCGGCTCTCACAAGCATAGTGGCCTATGCAGAACTTGTACAAAAAAATATCACCCCGGAAATTGCCAGACAACAGCTTAAACAGTTTTTTTCAAGTCCTATACAGACAAATATCACCATAGATAAAATTCAAAAACAAGTTTCTGAATATTTTAACGTAACCCCCAGTGATATGAAAGGAAAGAAGAGAACCAAACAAATTACTTTCCCCCGTCAGATAGCCATGTATATTATACGGGAAATTACTGACTATTCTACTACTGAAATTGGTCTTGAGTTTGGGGGAAGAGATCATACTACTGTAATGCATTCCTGCCAGAGAATAGAAGACAGGATAAAAACAGATTCAACTATTGAACCCACAGTTCAGGAATTAATCCGCTCAATAAAGGAAACATAAAGCCTGTTCATAAGTCTGTGCATAATAAGTACTAAACTAGTGGTTTATCATTAAAATGATAAAGGTGAGTGAATATAGAGGAACACTGTGGATAAGTCCGGTATTTTATCCCCAGTTTATTAACAAGGTTATTTAGAGTTAAAGTAATGATTTAAGGGCTGAATTCACAAATACACAGACCCTACTACTATTACTACTCTTTATTAATATTAATAAGTAATAAGAGAGCATATATAAAACTGTGTATAAATTTACAATTTTTTTCATATTATAAACCTGTACAACAGGTAATTATTTTTTTATTATTCTTATATAATACAAACAGGGGATGCAAATGAAATTTATCTGTGATAAAAGCGTAATTGTAAAAGAGATTTCTATCGCCCAGGAAATTATCTCTTCCAGAAATGCACTTTCTATTCTTTCTAATGTACTTATTGAAGCTCGTGATGATGCTCTTGTTATAAAAGCTACAGATCTAAAAGTAGGATTTGAAACAAGAATTCCTGCGGTTATTGAAATTCCAGGGAGTACAACCGTATTTTGTGATAAATTTCTGGGTATACTCAGATCACTTCCAGACGGTGAAATTACGTTTGAACAAAACGAAAATGAAAGACTCTCCATCAAACCTTTGGATAAAAAAATAGTATTTGAACTGAATTGTATTTCAGCAGAGAAATTTCCAGAACTCCAGAGTATTGATGATGATAATTATTTTGATATATCCCAGGAACTTTTCAATACTATGATTTCACAGACCATTTTCTCAATATCAGTGGATGAAGCCCGTTATTTTATGAATGGTGTCTATATGGAGAAAAATGATAATGCTCTTCTGATGGTAGCCACTGATGGTAGGAGATTATCCTATATTTCAGCGGATCCTGAATCTGATGTTAATGATTTTAAAGGAATTATCATTCCTCCCAAAATTTTGAATTTGATAAAGAAACTTTCCTCAGGTGAAGGTAATCTTTCTTTGGCTGTCACTGAAAAAACAATTTATGTAAAATTTGATAATCAGAAAATTACATCTACCCTGATTGAAGGACAGTTTCCTAATTTTTCAAGAGTCATACCTGAGAGTCAGGAATATAATGTTATTCTTGATAGAAATGCTCTAAATGAAGCTTTAAAACGTGTTTCTCTTCTAGCAGAACAAAAATCAAAGAGAATCTATCTGACTTTCAGTGAAGGAAATCTTAATTTAAAATCAGAAGAAAGCGAAATAGGTATGGCCGATGAAGATATTTCCTGTGATTATACAGGAGAAGAGATTCGTTTAGCAGTCAATTACATCTATATGCAGGATCCTCTTAAAGTTATAAAAGAAGATTCCCTTAAACTTGAATTCTCAGAAGCAAACAAAGCTGTCACACTAAAATGTAATCCTGAGGCTAATTATTTTCATATTATCATGCCAATGCAGATGGACTGAAATTGGGTTTTACCTCTGTAAAATTAAAAAATTTCAGAAATTTAGAGGAGCAGGAAATTGATCTTTCCCATAAAGAAGTTTATCTCATTGGAGAAAACGGACAGGGTAAGACCAATTTTCTGGAGCTTCTATATTTTTTGTGTTATGCATCTTCCTTCCGGAATAGAAGTGATAAAGTTCTGATTCGTGAGGGAGAAAGCAGTTTTTACCTGTCAGGTCAGTTTTTGCATTCATCAGATCTTATTTCCAATAGACTCGATGTATTCCTGGATTTACATAATAAAAAAATAAAACTGAATGGTAAGAGTATTTCAGACAGAAAAGATATTCTGTCTAATATGCCCTGCGTTGTTTTTTGTCATAATGATATTTATTTTGTAAACGGCAGTCCGGATAAAAAAAGAATCTATATGGATCAATGTCTTAGTCTTCATGATCCTCTTTATATCAATGATTTGCGTCATTTTAGAAAAATACTCAAAGAGAGAAATTTTCTTTTAAAAAATGCTGACCGATCTATGTTATCCGTGTATACAAGTCAGCTGATTGATAAGGGTTTTCCCATCATGGAGAAAAGGAAGAAACTCTTTCAATTTTTAAATGAAACCTTTTCCGAATACTATAAATTGGTAAGCGGTACCAATCTTAATTTGAAAATTCACTATAATTGTTCCTGGAAAGAAGATGACAAAGATAAAATATTTGATTTGATGAAACAGAAAGAGGAAAAAGAAATTCAGTATGGACTGACATTCACTGGACCTCACAGAGATTCATTTACTGTTATGAATAATAATAAAAACTTCAATGATTTTGCCTCAACGGGGCAATTGAGGATTATATCTTTGCTGTTAAGGGTATTACAATCGGAGTATTATCAGAAAGAAAGTGGTAGAAATCCTATTTTACTGGTTGATGATGTTCTCCTTGAACTTGATAAAGAAAAAAGAGAGCGCATGATGTCCCTTTTTCCCCTGTATGAGCAGATTTTTTATACATTTCTTCCGGGTTATGAAAATGAAGTAGGAGAAGAATCACTCTGTTTTAGAGTCAAAGAAGGAAAATTGGAAAAAAAACATGGATAAGGCAGATACAATAATTTCAAATCTCTTTAATATTCGGGGTAATTCAGAATCAAAAGGATTTATGGAAGCCTATAAAAACTGGAAGAAAATCATTGGAGATGAAAGATTATCTGACCATTGTAAACTGGAAGATATTAATGACAATTCCATAAGGGTATCTTTTGATCATCCAGGATGGATTCAAGTTTTCAAAATGAATCAATCCAATATTCTAAGAAGATTGAACACACGATATCCCAATTTTACTATTACTTCTGTCAGTATGTATTTAAAAGATGATAAAATACCATCCACTTTACCTTTACGGAGAAAAGAGAATACTCCGGATAAAACAGAAAGTATTCAGTATAAAGGTAATTTAAAGAGCATAAAGGATGATGAATTGAAGATGAGATTGGAAAACCTGAAGAAAGCCCTCCAGGGAAAGTGATTATCATTTTTATTGTTTTTTTGAAATTTTGATAATTTCTAATTATTAGAGACTGAAAAGCTTAAATAAGAGCGAATCCTGCCAGCATTGATTAAGAAGAGTTGACATAGTTATCACTTAACTTTATATTATGCACACTAAAAGAATTGACTATAATTAGAGGAGTTTAAATATATGAAACGAACATATCAACCAAGTAAAACTAAGAGAAATAGAAAATTTGGTTTTAGAGCCAGAATGGCAACTCAAGGCGGTAGAGCTGTTCTTGCCAGAAGAAGACGCAAAGGAAGAAAAAAACTTTCTGTTGCCGATGAAAGAAAACCTTACTAAGAATGAGCGTCTAGGTAAAAAATCCGATCTGAATAAAATCTTTGCAAAGGGCAGCGTTTCCAAATGCCACGGAGCAAAGATTTTATTTTTAAGGAACCCTTTATCTTATAGTCGTTTTGCCATAACCATTGTCAGAAAATTTGGTAATGCAGTAGAAAGGAATTATACCAAGAGGATTTTCAGAGATTTTTTCAGAACACATAAACAGGAAATTACAGAGTCTTGTGATATTGTTGTTGTTGTCTATCCTGGAGATTTTTCATATCAAAATAGACTGGATCAATTCAATCTATTGATGAAAAGAGCAAATCTTGTTAAAAATCATTAATTGGATAATCAGTAAACTTATTGTTTTTGTGATTATCCTCTATAAAAAAGTGATTTCTCCCTGGCTTCCCAGGACCTGCAGGTTTTATCCCACCTGTTCATCCTATGCTCTGGAGGCTATATTGAAGCACGGACCCTGGAAGGGGTCCTATTTGTCTATAAGAAGGATACTTAAATGTCATCCCCGGAATCCCGGTGGATATGATCCGGTACCTAACGATTTGGAGTCATAATGGATAAGAATACCTTTCTGGCAATAATTTTGTCAGTTGTTGTTATATCTCTAGGATTTGTCATTCAGACAACCTATTTCATGCCTGAAGAATATGTAACAACCGTCAGTGAGAATACAGCAAAGCAGACCGGTGAAGAAGTCGAACAGACAAATAACCAGGCTGTCGTTCTGGAATCGACAGAAGAAGCCTTGGATACAGTGGAATTCGAATTGGGAGATGAAAACTATATATCCAGAACAATAGAAGTAGAAACTGATAAATTCATAGTTACTTTTAATACCGAAGGAGCCATCATTGAATCTCTGAAACTCAGAGAACATATGAAAGGGCTTCATCCTGTTGATATGATTCAAACAGGTGATACTGATTTAGGATCCTTTGGAATTTCTTTAGGTGACAACACTGATGCCTATTTGAAGGAAGCCTATGATTACAAACATAGCAGTGGCACGGATGAGTATAGTTTTATCAGAAACTATAAAGTTAAATTGGTGAATGGAAGTTTCAGTGATCCCTTCCAGATCAAAAAGACATTTGTTTTCTTTCCAGATGAGTATATGTTTGAAGTACGTGTAGAATTAGTCAATTCAGAAAACTCAGCAATACCTTTGAACTATAATGGAATGGCCTACACTTTATTTGCTGGACCTCAGATTGGTCCGGAGTTCCAGAAACTGGATGGTCGAAATGAGTTTAGAAAGTATTACTCCCTTTCAGGGGATAAAAGAGAAGTACACAAGCTGAAAAATGGCTCGGACGAATCGGCTGATCAGATTAAATGGGCTGCCATTGTAGGCAAGTATTTTACAATGATCGGTATTCCCGGTTCTGGAACATCCAATATAATCTGGTCAAATACACCTAGAGATGGACTTGCAGAAACATCAGAAATGATTTTTGAAAGGGCTGCTACCAAAAGATCTAACATAAAAGATGTATACCGATTTTATATAGGACCCAAGAATGACAGCAATTTAGCGAAGTACAACATGGCAT
>NZ_JAQIBL010000213.1 GCF_027859075.1 Oceanispirochaeta sp.
GGTTTGGTGACTGGCTCTTCAGGGATTATACTTTTTGCTCTGGCATTCCATGGATGTCAGTCTTCGCAAGTGGCGTTCGCGTGATCTTGAATCTAAAAAACTGATGAAAGAGAAAATTACCAAAAAAGTGGTCTCTTTCCCAAAATTCATTTTATACATAGGATTGCTTCAAAGTGTATTACTCCCTCAGCTTATTCTGCTGTTTATGACGAAAATCCCCTTTGATGTCCGATTCGATATTTCAGCCCTTGGTTTTGCCAGTACCATGTTTGTAGGGCTGCCCTTCTATGTTCTGTTTCTTCAGGTTTTTGAAAGTGACACAAGTGATGTACCTTTTGATGAAAAAGTAATGTCTATGAAACTCTCCTTGAGGACGAACCTCGTCGTTTTTCTTCTGATGATCTCCATTCTAATCATCCTGACCCAGGGAATAAAACATAGTCTGGCCTCGGCAGTCTTTCTGGAAGAAGTACAATCCTCACTGGCAAAAAAACTCCTCCCATTGGAACTCCTGGGCGTTATCATGAGTGTATTAAATATCTTCCTGCTTATGAGAGGTATCAATCGCCGCATCAGCTGCTGTGAATCCTTTGCCAGTGTATTGGCAGGCGGGGATTTTTCTGCAACAGAAGGCTATTGCCTCTCCCGGGATGAACTGGGGGCTTTGAATAATCAGTTATTCAAGGTGTATGAAAATAATGCAGAGCTTCTCAAAAGTCTCGACATCTCTGTTGATAAAACAGTTCATTCCAAAGATGAAATGATTTTAGTTGCTGAGGAAACTACTTCGTCTGTAGAGCAGATAAGGCAGAGGATTGACAGTGTTTCAAACCGAATGGAGGACTTGAATTTAAGTATCCGGGAAGCGACCGGTTCTACCGGATCGCTGATGAAGCATCTCCAGGATTTAAACCGGGATGTAGAAGACCAGAGTGCCATTGTAGAGAGTTCTTCCGGTGCCATTGCCGAAATCACCGCCTCCATCGATAGTATCAGCTCTGTGGCAGAAGGAAAGATAAGCTCGGCAGAAACTCTGGTTTCTGTCTCGAGGGAAGGTCAGGAAAAACTGGATTCTACTGTGGTACGGATCAACAATATCAATGACAGTGTTGAAAAAATCAGAGAGATCCTTTCTCTGATTCAAAATATTGCTTCACAGACCAATCTGCTTGCCATGAATGCCGCTATTGAAGCCGCCCATGCGGGGGATGCCGGAAAGGGTTTTGCCGTTGTTGCCGATGAAATCAGGAAACTGGCAGAGTCGTCTTCGTCCAGTTCCCGGGAAATAAACTTGAATATCAATAATATTATTACAACCATTCAGGAAACATCGAAAGCCGGAGGAGAGGCTAAAGACAGCTTTCAGCATATTGCCAGCGGTATAGATTCAATGATTGATTCCTATAGGGAAATAGGGTCCGGCTTATTCGAACTCAAGGAAGGAAGCACCCTTATTCTGGATTCAGTTTCCAGCCTGAGGGATAACAGTCAGCGAGTCAGAACGAGTATGGTGGAAATGGATGATCTAACAAAAAAAGTGGATCTGTCCATGCAGGCCATCGAAGGCATATCACAGGATACGAGCCGTGCTGCAAAGGATATGAGATCGGGTGCTGAAAATGTTAATAAAGTTAGTCTTCAATTGCAGGATCAGACCCGTGTCCTGCACGGGGCATCCTCAGACATTGTCACCGGGCTGGGAAAGTTTCAATACTGATCAATCAGGCGGAGAAGGAGGACTCTTGTTTGATCCGAGACATTGCATTTAAAAAGATGCTGTCCATTTCCTTTCTCTCCTGGGCGGTAATGAATTCTTTTTTTGCTAATTTTTCGATAAAATCACGGTCTTTGGGGTTCTTAATAGACCCTGCCATATTTAAAAAGAGTTGGATTTCATCAGAACTGAGGAGGGTCCCTTTTCCAGGGGTTTCTCTTGAATGGAAATCTCTCTCGTCAAGATCTATGGTTGATATGTCCTGATTCATGGGTAGCTCCTTCCCGTTCTGAAAAACAAAATAACGAAGTTCATACTAAAATCAAAAAACAACAGGTCTCTATGCAGGATCAAAGCATCAATAACGAAGTAGCCTGTCCTAACATTATACCACGATCCTGGTTCTAAAGAAAGAAATCGTTAAATAAATATTCATTAAAGGGTGAAGTCCGAAAATATTGACAATCCTCAGTGATTCTATTACTATGAGCGCTCATCGGGCTGGTCGTAAACTCTGTTTACTGCTCTGGTCATAAATCCTCTGGATTTATTGCTCGAGTATGCAGCCGACTCGCCCATGCTTCCTGGGGCCTATAGCTCAGTTGGTTAGAGCACCTGACTCATAATCAGGTGGTCCAAGGTTCAAGTCCTTGTGGGCCCAGAAAAAAGATCATCCGTTTTTTGCGGATGTTCTTTTTTTTAGGTTTGCCCTGCATGGGTAATGACTAGGCGGTGAAAGACCGTTGTAGGTGGTAGTGTGAAAGAAACTGCTAGTTGACGGCAAGGGCGTAGTCGCGAGACTGGGTCTGAAGGAAGCCCGAGACAAACTTCCGAACCGACGAACAGAAACCACATATAAGGCTACATCAGTGGACGAGTTTGCACAAAGTGACGAAATCCTCACTACAACTGATGGAGTAAATGTGGCGGTTACATGGAAGGAAAGTCAT
>NZ_JAQIBL010000214.1 GCF_027859075.1 Oceanispirochaeta sp.
GATAATACCATGGAATAAATACTGGATCTTTCTGCTATGCTTCCATCATCAGATTCACTTTAAATTATTGAGAAGTAATCAGACAGCATGTCTTTTGGATATACGATGAACACAACTTAATATTTACTCCCCTCTTCTGTTTGATCAATAAATCTAACCCGGCCAATCAGCTCATCAGTTTTATAACTTCAAATATTTCAATTCCTCCTTAAGGAACTTCAAGGTTTTAAAAATTCTACATTAAGTCGTGAAACTATATAAGGCTGCCTGTGTCTTTGAAAATGAAAAAGGCAGTCTAACCATATACAGAAAAATATCACTCCAGGGGGACATAGAATGAGGATGTCTGCATTATTTATTTTAAGACTGTCCACACTTCATCTGCGCCCCTATAATATACAAATACATATTTATGGAGGCCCCTATGACAGCCATTCAACGATTGACCAACCTTTCCGCCACGGACCCCGGATTATACCTGGTTGCCCTCTCCGCCTATATCGAACATATCCTGAATGAACAAATAACAGCTGAAACGTTTGAACACCCCAATTTTGGGGATAAACTCTTCTCTCTTAAACGAAAGATGGCAGAGACCTCAAAGGAATATATCCCCGAACTCCAATCTTTCGGCGGTATAAATCATGACAGGATACTGACCAACGGTATCCGTCACAATTTTGACAGCATCAGCAAAGAAGAGGCATTGGCCGCCACCCACAGGTTTATCCAGTTTTGCCGGCTTCTGCACACCGAAGAGGAAGACCCTCTGAAATCCTGGAATGACCGGATCGACCTCACAGCCGAACTGAAAGACTATGAAAATCTAAAATGGGAGGCCTTTCAGGCTCAAAGAGAAAATAGAGAGCTGCTGGAACAACTGGAAACCTATCAGATGCTCCAGGATGAAAAAGAACAGTTGGAAGAAGACCTCAAACTCACATCTGCCAACCTGGTTCAATTAGCACAGAAAGGTCTGAAATCAGAAGAAAAGAACAAAGTGCTCAGGGATGAACGGCAGAATCTAAAACTCCGGCTCAGGGAAGCAGAGACAAAACTGAAAGACTTTAAACCTATTCAGAACTATACGGAAGAATTAAAACGAATGGTCTTTTACACGAGGACCCGGAGAGACTACGAACAGACCCTGCTGAGGCTCTCGGCAGAGCAGAAAGAGGTCCTGGAAAGGATTCCAGAACAGGGTGACTTTCTGATCACCGGAGCTGCCGGTACGGGTAAAACCTTTATCCTAATGGAAGCCCTCCGCCGGGATATAAAAAGCCGGAAGGAATCACTCCTGGATGACGGCTCCCTTATCCTGCTCTCCTACACAAGAACCCTGGTAAAATACAACAGTTATATCTCCACCATCATGCATCTGGACTCCCGCCCGGATGATCTGATCAGTACGGTGGACTCCTGGTTCCTTCATATGCTGCAGAAAATCCATCCCGGATTGACTGTGGACTACAAGACACTGAAAAATCTCTGCAAAGAAACTGATTGTCCTGATTTCCTCACTCCCCTCCAGCTGGAAGCGGAGCTTGAGAACTTTATCTACTCATCAGGATACAGCAGGGAGCAGTATATTGATGATATGGTCGGTCGGCGGGGCATGAAGACTCCCCTCTCAAAGGTACAAAGAGAGGAAGTCTGGAGGATCAAAGAAAATCTGGAAGCAAAGATGTTCGAATCCGGCCTGGTCAGTAAAGGATACAGCCGAACCCTTATTGCAGCTTCCCTTCCGGGAGCTGAAATCGATAGAATTTTTATAGACGAGGTACAGGATATCAGCACCCTGGAGCTTAAGATTCTAAAAAGCCAGACCCGTAAAGGTATTGTAATGGCCGGAGATACTGGGCAGAGCATCTACTCCTTCCAGTCACCCTATAAACATTCAGGACTTAAAATCCAGGGGCACAGCAGTGTTCTCAAAACGAACTTCCGCAGTACCCGGGCCATCATGGAGCTCTGTCAAAACTTCCGGGATGATGAAAAAGATCTCTCTGCCTTCAGGGAAGGACCAGCCCCGGAGCTCTTTACGGCGGAACATACGCAGGAACTCTATTCGATGCTGCAAAAGAGGCTGACCTTCCTCATCAACACATTAGAGTACGATCCTGAGAATATATTCATCCTGGTCCCATCCTACCAATTTGAGAATAAGATCAGCCAGGCTGTCAGAGAGGCTGGATTTAACAGCACAACAATCATGGATCGTCAATTTGACTTCCTGGAATCCGGGAAGGTCCGCATCTCCACACTTCATTCCAGTAAGGGTCTGGATATGCCTGTGGTGCTGCTGTTCCTCCCCCGTTTGGAACAGGGGATCAAAGGGCTGGATGAGGGAACAGAGGAAAAGATCAAAAAGAACCTGCTCTATGTCAGCCTGACCCGGACCATGGACATCCTCAATGTGTTTATGAAAGAGAAGCCCGAAGATGAGCTGTTGAAGACTGTGTGGCA
>NZ_JAQIBL010000215.1 GCF_027859075.1 Oceanispirochaeta sp.
AATACGAGTTTACTCTCTCCAATTACCAGATATATTCTTTAGTGAAGCTGGAAAAAAAAGAATAATTGTCAACCTTTCATTTACACCCGAAACGCGTTTAACCAGAGGTGATAGCTATCTGGGGAATCGTATGAAATTTCATCTTTTTCATAGCATAAACCCTCAGGAATTAATCAATAAATATGGCGTAGTATCATCTAATTCTGAAGGCGACGAAATTTTACAGGAGCTTAAAGATTTTGAAATAGAATTAATTCCAGGCTCAAATACGAGAATTGCAGGTTGTCATCAGAAAGCATGGAAAGAGTTTAAAAGAGAACCAAAAAATAGACCTGCTGCGCCAGTGTCACTTGTGCTCATCAACTATGATAAATGGATGACTGATAAAAATGCACAAACTGATTATTGTTTGTCCGTAGTCTTTGAGCATGAGAAAGAAATCGACCTTTATAATCAAATAAGAGCAAATATCCAAGTCAGGGCAAGGGTAAGATAATGCAGGGCAGATTGTTTTCAAGGACGATATAGAATGAACCACTCCGAAATAATCCTCTACAAAACCGAAGACGGCGCTGTTAAGATAGACACCATATTCCAAAACGAGACCATCTGGCTGACACAAAAAAAGATGGCAGAGCTCTTTAATGTACAGAGACCAGCCATAACCAAGCACCTGAAAAACATCTTTGAAAGCGGCGAGCTGGATGAACAAGTGGTTAGTTCCATTTTGGAACATACCACTCCACACGGTGCTATTGAGGGTAAAACCCAAACAAAAGAAACCAAATACTATAACCTTGATGCCATTATAGCCGTAGGCTACCGGGTAAATTCCAAGCGGGCTACCCAGTTCAGAATCTGGGCAACGGCTATCTTAAAAGAATATATCATCAAGGGTTTTGCCATGGATGATGAACGGCTTAAACAAACCGAACGGTGGGACTATTTTGATGAGTGGCTTGAACGGATTCAGGATATCCGTGCTTCCGAAAAAAGATTTTACCAGAAAATACGGGATATTTATGCCACCGCAATTGATTATGACAAAACTTCCGAAGCGGCACAACTTTTCTTTAAAAAAGTACAGAATAAAATGCTTTGGGCGACTACAGGTAAAACCGCCGCAGAACTTATTGAATCACGGAGTAATCCAGAAAAGCCAAATATGGGACTTACCGCATGGCGTGGTTCCATTGTTCGCAAATACGATGTTTCCATTGCCAAAAACTACCTAAATAAAGAAGAGATAAAGGATTTAAACGAGATCGTCACAATGTACCTCGATTATGCAGAACGGCAGGCTCGTAAAAGAAGAACAGTGACCATGGCAGAATGGGCTGAAAAACTTGATGCCTTTTTGGAACAGAATGAAGAAGATCTGCTCACTCATGCAGGAACCGTAAAGGCAGAAGTAGCTAAAAAGATTGCAGAAGAGCGATATGAAGAATTCGATAAAAAAAGGAAAATTGCTGAAGCAAATAAGGCGGATGAAGAAGATATGAAGGAACTGGAAGAAATTGAGAGACGGTTACTCGAAATAAAAAATGGAAAACCAAGTAATCTTTAAGCTCAGGCAAAGAAACCGCCTCCGCATGTCCTGTGCTCCGGCGGTGGGGCGCGGGGATTTTAAGAAACGGAACCTCGAAGATGGCGCGGTACAGCCTATAACATATAGAAGTCTTAATGTTGCTGCCGAAATCGACCTTGCCCTAATCCCTAATATCTCTGAATTAAATGAGAAAGTACTGGATATTTGATTTTATTGGAAGCAGCTTTGTTAAGACTTTGTTGGACGAAATCACACGAGCCTCTATAAGGAATTTAAATGGCTTTTCTGTCTGGTACCCTCCCAGGTCATTTCGGTTTTTGAAGCATTTTGGGTGTCCAGACATGTATCATTTTTATCATAATTTCCATTTCCTCATTTTGAAGATCGTCATATTACCCAGTCCTTAATTTTTCATGCTTTTCAGTACAGACCTTTCCTGTTCCGAAATGTTAAGAGATCAATAAGGAAGGTTCAAATTGTTCTTATATCAGATTTTTCCTATCCTCCTCCGTGATAACTATAATAAACAGAAAAATACCCGACTGGACTCTTTAACAATATAAATCAGATCACACTTTCCAGTAGATCCTTCCAAATTCATCCCCAAAACCTAGGGTAAACCCTAGCCCTAAAATCTCAAAACCCTCTTTACACTGATTTAATGAGTGAGAAACGATGGGGACAAAACCTCAGAAAAATATTAAAAGTACTCTCCTTTACCGAATATATCGGTCTGGATGATCCCTTTGAGCGGGAGTCGACTGAGATAGTCTCAGATCCCTACCATTCCCACTCCTGGGTGAATATCTGCATCAGTATTCTGATGCGTAATGTCGGACGAGCCCCCTTCTTGATTACCCTGGACGGGGAAGCCTTTTGGTTCTTCGGTGATGATAACTCAGCGGGTATCCCCCGGGAAATCTACGTCCTCAATCCCAGGAAGATAAGGGCCTATCTGCAGCTTGGCATAGTTGTCCACTGGTTCTACTTTACAGATCAGGGAATGATCCCGATTCCCCTCATAAAGGTAGGGAAAACCACACCCCCCAAACCCCCTAATGCCTCTCTACACTAAGATCATGAGTGGAAACCGGTGGGGTAAAAACCTCAGGAAAATATTTAAAGTGCTCTCCTTTAGTGAGTTTATGGGTCTGGATGACCCTTTTGAGCGGGAGCAGGCTGAGACGATCAATGACCCCTACCGGTCCCACTCCTGGGTGAACATCTGCATCAACATCCTGATCCGTAACGTAGGCAGAGCCCCCTTTCAAATCACCCTGGACGGAGATACCGTCTGCAGTGGCCGGATCTTCTCCCTCTTCCGGGATGTGAACCCCTTTATGAATCGCTATGACCTGTGGAAAGAGACCGCCGCCTGGTGGTTTTTGGAGGGAGAGGCCTTCTGGTTCTTCGGTGACGACTACAGCGCAGGGATACCCCGGGAGATCTATGTCCTGAATCCCCGGAAGATGCGCGCCTGGATCGATGGGGATAAGGTCATCCGCTGGTTCTATGCAACAGAACGGGGAGAAGTTCCCCTTCTGCCGGATGAAATGATCCATTTCAGGGAGTGGAATCCCTGGAATCCCCACCGGGGAGTCAGCCCCCTGATCGCCCTCACAGTTGAGATCCAGCAGGATGTGAGGCCCAATAAGGGAACAAGCAAACTCCTTAAAAACAATTCTGTCCCCGAAGGAATCCTGAAAACCGACCAGGTACTCCGGGAAGAAGAAGAAGACCGTATTGAAAAACGCTGGGAGAGTAGTTATGGCCGGGACAAGAAGTCCCGCTCCATTGCCGTCCTGGGCAAAGGGACCAGTTTCCAGGCCCTGTCTGTCACACCTGCAGCCCTCCGTTTCTTTGAGTTGAAGCGCTGGAACCTCTATACCCTTTTAGCGCGCTACGGCATCCCTCCCCGGGTGGCCAACATTCAGGATCAGCATAGTGCCTTAAGCGGCAGTGACACATCCAATCAGCACGCAGCCTTCTGGAAATACACCATCATCCCTCTGCTCAAGAACTTTGAGCAGATCCTGGAGACCCAGTTCTTCTCCCGTTTCGGCTTGAGGGAACGGGGAGTCTTTGATACCAGTGCTATCCCTGAACTCCAGGAGAGTGCGGACGAGAAAAGCAAACGGGATATCTCCGAGATTGAGGCGGGTCTTAAAACCATCAATGACGTGCTTCGTGAGAGAGGCATAGAACCCAAACCCTGGGGGAATGAATGGCATCAAAATCCTCAGGGGGATAAAAAAAGTCAGAAAACCCCAGAGAAATCCCTGGATTCAGTCAATATTAATAATAATCATCCGATTACCAATAAGGCAAGCCGATCTTTGTTAAATGAACAGCCGATCATTGGAAGCCAACGGTGATACAGAAGAACGTTATAGTCACCAGTAAGGACGCCTTGATCGGGTCAGTTCTGGTCGATATCGTTGAAAAGGAGCACATCGGCTCGATATCCTCCTACTGCACGGATGGAATAGAGACCCTCAGATCCATAGAACGCTGTTGCCCTCAACTCCTTATCCTGGACCTTTATCTTCCCCGGATGAATGGTCTGAGCCTCCTCAAAGAAATTGCAAAACATCACAGCTGTCTCTATACCCTGGCCTACTGCCGTAATCTGAACCGGATGCTGGCGGTCAAGGCCGTGAAACAAGGTGTCACAGGGCTGGCCGACTATTCCTATAGCCGGGATCTTTTTCGTCTGACCCTGGAAAGAGTCTCCCGGGGAGTCAAATCCTATCCTGATGAAGTCAATGCGCTCCTGGATGAACGGGGCTACGAAATATTCCCCCAGAAATTTACAAAGATCACCACACGACAGTCCCAGATCCTGGAACATCTGGCCCTGGGGAAGAGCAATCAGGAGATCAGCTATGAACTGAATATCCACGTCAAAACCGTTGATAAACACAAGTCAGCGATCAAAGAGAAATTCGGTCTTGTTACCTCAGCCGAGCTGGTTCACTTTGCCCTCCGCCATGGAATTATAGAAAAGGAGGAAGGTCTATGTATGTGAAATGTGCGGCTCTTGAGAAGACAGAGCAGGTATGCGACCTCAAGAGCCTGGGAGAGCTGCTCAAGAAGGGAAATCTTCTCACATCCAAGGGAGAAGCCCGGCAGGAGATCCGGGTCTATATGGGAGGGGCCTTCTTCAAGGGCCTGACGGGGGGAGAAGAAGAGGTCTTTCCCTGGGTGTTCAGCACCTTTGACCTGGACCGGGATGACGAGAGGATCGACCCCATGGGTTGGGACCTGAAAAATTACCAGAAGAATCCTGTGATCCTCTGGGCCCATGACAGCCGGATCCCCGCCATCGGTTTTTCAAAAGAGACCCAGGTTAGAGACCGGGTCTTAGGAGGAAACATTGTTTTCAATCCAAAGGAGATGGACCCCTTTGGTTGGGGGATAGGCCAGAGGGTGGCCGCCCGGGTGATCCGCGCCGGGAGCGTGGGATTTCTGATCCAGAAGATAGAGATCACAGAAGAGAGCGGAGAACCCTCCTTGATCTTCCGAAACCAGGAACTCCTGGAGTTCTCTATCTGCAACATCCCCAGCAACCCCCAGGCCCTGAACCGGGATTTCCCACCACCCGAATATTTACAGACACTGCCGGAGGAAACTCACAATTCCTTCTGGAAGGGAATAATCAAACAGTCAGGAGGACAGAACAGATGAAAGAGTTACTGAAAAAGCTGATGGGGCTCTTGGAGACCATGAAGCGGATCGAAACGGATGGTTTTCCCGATGAGGGCAAGGCCAAACAGTATTTTGAAGAGAAGGAGGAGATTTTAGAAGCCATGGCCCAGGCCCTGGGCCAGATGGACAAGGATCATACCCTGGAGATCGAAGGACTCAAGGGGACCATCAAACTGCTGAAAGAAACGGTGAAAGGCCAGGCAGGGTCTCCCAAAATCCTCAGCCTCGAGGAGTTTCACTACAATCTGGGCAAGACCATCGCCGGGGTCTGGCGGAACAATCAGAGCCTGTTGGGAGAGCTCAAATCCATCCCGAATTTCAAGGGGGAAAGCTGGGTGAATCCCAAGGACCTCAGCTGGGAGGCCGGGAAAGGATGGACGAGCAAGGCGTCTCTCGGGACGCCCATGGGGGACATGGTGAGCAACGACCAGTATCTGATCAACCCGATCTACGAGACCCAGATCATGACGGATGCCCGGAAGAACAGCATCATGATGGGCCTGGTGAGTAACCGTCCCATGTCTGGGCCCTCCCTCTTCCTTCCCCAGAGGGACAGAGGCGGCATACTCCTCAACTGGCTGACCAGCTACGGTCAGCAGATCACCGACAGCAAACCCTCCATGGGACAGCGGGTGGAGCTGAAGGCCTACACCCTGGCGGGGTTCATCCCCTGGTTTGATGAGTTTGAAGAGGATATCTACGCCGACCTGGGCCAGATGTTCGTGGAAGAGTTCACCGACGCCTACGGCCAGGAGTTTGATAAACAGTGCCTCATCGCCGACGCCGCCCCCTTCACCGGGGCCCTGGCCTGTGAGGGGATTGTCAGTCATTTCATCAAGAGCAGCTCACCCTATGGCCTGACCTACCTGGACTTCCGGGAGGCGGTACTCAAGGTCCCCGCCGAAGAGAGACGTCAGTGTTCCTGGTTCCTCCATGAGAGTATCCTCAGCAGGGTAACCAGCCTGCAGGACAGCGATGGCCGCCCGGTCTGGCGCGGTCCCACAGACGGCAAACCCGGACTCCTGGACGGTTATCCCTATCATGAATGCGACATGATGCCCCAGGGGAGCGAGATCAAGAAGAATGAGCCCTTTGCCATCTTCATGAACCCCAAGCGCATCCAGCACGGGAACCGGAAGGGACTGGAACTGAAAAGGTTTGACGGCACCACAGAGAGCCTGCAATACGGGGAGATCTTCCTCCGCTTCCGAAAAAGGGACGGCTTTCTCATCACCCGGCCGGAAAAGAACATGGTCACCATGAAGTGCAAGAGCAGTTGAAGGAGTTGATATGAGTTTTAGATTTTATCCTGAGCGGGTCGACAGCATCGGCCAGAAGAGTGGAAGCGTGGGGAATGACCTGATCATCCCCATCCCCGGAATCGACGGCATGAGGATCACCATCCCCCAGCTTTCGGTGAGCTGCGGCGCCAACGATCAGGTACTCACCCTCCTGCAGGTGAA